>JAGLYB010000051.1 GCA_023132545.1 Candidatus Bipolaricaulota bacterium | reverse complement strand
GTACAAAATACAATGGTAGACCCTCTTGTTTACTGTCCTACAAGTCGAACACAGAGACGTCGGCAACTTGTTGCGGCAAGGCAAGCGCGGCCACATACCCCTTGGATACGGGGATCTCGATCAGGGCATGCTGCGGCTCCCCGCCTTCGAATTCGCTCCTAAGAATGCGTGGACCATCTCCATGCAAAACGATCTCGCATTTCGAGAGCCCTGCGGGAACACCTGCACCTATCGCCTTGAGATAAGCCTCCTTCAGAACCCACAAGCGGAAGAACCTCGGGACCTGCTCTGCTTCAGGTAGATTTCGAAGCCCTGCTGCTTCATCCAGCGAGAAGAAACGCGTCGCGAGTCGTTCGACATTCATCGTAGGTTGGATCTTCTCGATATCGACGCCGATTGCATTCGCAGCGATTCCCACCAACCCAAAGCTGCCCGAGTGGGACAGGCTAAATCGTAGTCCCGCGTTTTTCGGAACTACAATCTCCGGACGTCCAAGGGGTTTACGCTTCATTTGGATATCCCCGGGCACACACACCAGGTACCGGGACAGGATGTATCGCAGCCTGCCCCAAGCCACGATTCGCTTGTCTCTCTCAGCGCAAGAGATGATTCGATCAAGTGTTTTCTTCTCACCTTCGCTGAGCCAATGGCCCAATGCTGAGATCTCTTGACGCGCTGCAATCAGTGGGAAGCGCCAGATATGCACGGCATTCGCCAGCGGGAGCATCTCCTGAGTGTTCGTCATAGTTACATGTTCTCTTGAAACTGTGGTACCAGCTCTCGCAGCAGCTGCATCACTGCAGCGTCGTCCCCACCCCTCGCATCCATCACCAATTGTGACAACGCTGTGAGCCAATCGGCCGTCGGTCGTTCCATGCGAGCGATGGACAACTGCTTATGAGACGTAGCTTCCGAGCCCTCTTCCGCCGTCATGAGCTCTTCGAAGAGCTTCTCCCCGGGACGAATACCGGAGAACACAATGGGCAGATCCACGTTGGGCTCCAATCCGTAGAATCGGATCACGTCTTCAGCAAGCTCGACGATACGGACCGGTTTCCCCATATCCAGCACGAGGACCTGCCCGGATTGGCCAATCACGCTTGCCTGCAGCACCAGTTGAACGGCTTCTGAGGTCACCATGAAGAACCGCTCCATGTCAGGATGCGTAACTGTGATCGGCTGCCTTGCCTCCACTTGATCCTGGAACGTCTTGAGTACGCTGCCCCGGCTGCCGAGGACGTTCCCGAATCTGACCGTCATGCAGCGGGTCTGAGTGCTTTCCTGATCGCGAACCATCAACTCAGCGATTCGTTTACTCGTTCCCATCACCGAGGTAGGACTGACCGCCTTGTCCGTTGAGATGAGAACGAACGCGTCTGCATCAACTCGGCAGGAGGAGCGAAGCACATTGCGCGTACCCTCGATGTTCGTCTTGACAGCCTCGCACGGGAACGCTTCCATCATCGGCACATGCTTATATGCAGCCGCATGATAAACAGCGTACGGCTTTTCATTCCGTAGAATCCGCTCGATTTGCTCAGTGTCGCGTACGTCCGCCACCACCACTCGAACGTCTCGGTCGGGGAACCGCTGATTCAAGTCGGATTCCAAGTAGAACAACCCTGTCTCGTTGAAGTCTAGAGCAACCAGCCGAGATGCGCCGAATTTCAATAATTGGCGGCACAGTTCCGTACCAATCGATCCAGCCGCTCCGGTGACCAGCGCCGTCCGACCCATGATGTAGCTTGATATGCCATTCGTGTCAACGCGTACGGGATCGCGACGAAGCACATCTTCCGGACACACGTCACGCAGAACTGACGTGGTCACAATACCGGCATACAACTCGGAAAGCTGAGGAATGATCTTGACGTCTTGGATTCCCGCACTACGAGCCAACTCAATCGTCTCGCGAATCACGTGTGGCGGAGCCGACGGCATCGCAATAAGCACGCTAACAGCTTTCAACCGCGTAATCTCGCGATCAAGTTCAGCAAGGGTGCCGGTAACATTGACCCCACGGATGCTAAGTCCCGACTTGGCGGGATCGTCATCGAGCAATCCCACCACAGCATAAGAATCATCCATCTCCAATGCACGGATCAGCTCCGAGCCTGCGTCACCTGCCCCCACAACAAGGGTTCGTTTCCCCAGCTTTCTCGTCTTGCCAAACGCATGGATCAGTAATCTTCTTGATACGCGGACACCAAGGATAGCCAGCAGACAAATTGCAAGATCGATGCCCAGAATCGATCGAGGCATTGTGACCCAATACTGAACGTCCCGGAACACGAGTTCCACTGTTGCCAGAACAGCCGTTCCTGATGCGCAAGCCATGGCAGTTTGCGACAATTCCCCGAGTCCGATATTCCGCCAACTGAACCGATAGACGCGAAAGATAAGAAGGATGGGGATCTTGATAACAACGGCCAGGGTTAGGGCTCGCCAGATCGTTACCGAGATGGAGGCCGGAATGCGAAATTCAAAGCGAAGCCAATAGGCAATCATCATCGAAGACAGCACAATGAGCCCGTCAACACTCACGCGAAAAAGAATCCCCCGCCATCGCCTCATCCTTGGAGAAAGCATCATGAGTTCAATTCTAACGCGAAACTGCAGTGGAAAGCGACTCGACGACATCGTGAACTTGTTCACTCGTCATCTGAGGGAAGAAGGGAAGAACGATCGTTCGATCTGAAACGGATTCGGTGACTGGGTATTACCCACACATGGCTCCCAATGTCTTCTGAATGAACGGCTGTAGATGGAGGGGGTGGAAATAGTCCCGACAGTCAACGATATGTGCGCGAAATGCGTTCATCATGCTCATACTGGGCAATCATCAAGGTCACATCGTAACCGGCCGTTACGTGCAGCTTCGCGTGCTTGTGGAAGATGGGGGTATCAACGGTGCATGGCTGGGGAAATGCAGACTTTCTTGTCCGTCACTGATCCTTCGTCACAGCCTCTGCCATTCTTCTAACGAGATCTTCCTCTCCAGGATCCTCTCGACTTGCTTGAGAAGCATCTTGAGTTGTGGGACGGAGAATTCGGAGTTGTTCGGGATGGTCAATGTGTACTCTTCGTAGCGCACATAGAAGTGACGTCCTCCAGGTTCCGGCTTATTGAACCCCAAGCTTCGCAATCTCCGAATGAAATCTATACGCTTGCATAGCGTCCATCTGGCCACACTAGGTAATCCTCTCTGCTTTGGGCATCATCGTGTTGAGATTGATCTCGTCAATAATGGGAAGGTCATCCCCGTGACGGATCTTCACCAAGATCCAGCCCTCCAACACGGATTGCAATTCCTCTTGACACTCCTGTAGAGTCTGCCCAAAGGCGATGGTCCCCGGACATTCGGTAATCTCCCCGTGATACGTCCCATCTTCTAGCTTCTCATACACAGCCTCGCCCATCGCTTTGTGGATATACTCAGTTAGCATCAGATCCTCCTCAGCCCGTTGGCGAAAGCCCTATTATTATCGCCATTACTTTGAGCTAGAGCAACTACGTGAACACCTTGGGAGTCGTTAGAATCCTCGTATGTGGTGTGCGGATAGGTAAGCCCGTTGAAAGCATCATGAGTTCAATTCTAACGCGGAACTGCAGTGGAAAGCGACTTGACAACATAGCAAACCTGTTCGCTCGTCATCTGAGGGAAGAAGCTTTCGCGAGGAACTTCACCAAAGCACTTCGACATCGTACTCTGCAAACCATTTATCCGAACTGAGAATCGGCAGTTTCTCAACCTGTGTCTGTGCAATCAGTATGCGGTCGAATGGATCGCGGTGCAGCTGGGGCAGCGCGTGTACTTGGAGCGCATGACTCAGCTGCACGGGCAGCACTCCGATGTGATTACGAAACAGATGCTCACTGATGAAGCGATCAAGGGGATCCGGCGGCACATCGAGGCGTCCCAGACCCGCCTTGATTGCGATCTCCCATCCACTTGCAGCACTGAAGAGCAGTTCGTTGTTCCCATTGGAAATAAGCTCGATGCTGCGCTGGGAAAGACGATGATCAGCTGTGATCCACCAGAGAAATGTGTGTGTATCGAGCAGGATCCTCATTGCTCAAACGTATCCAGCACATCATCTGGAAGGGGTTTATCGAAGTCCGTATGGAGTGTGATACGGCCGCGAGCGGTTCCGGGGATTCTTCTTCCCACGGTTGTGGCCACGGGCACAAGCCGGGCGACGGGTATCCCCGCCTTCGCAATGACGATTTCCTCCCCCGCTTGGACACGGACGAGAAGCTTAGAAAGCTGCGTTTTCGCCTCGTGTGTATTGACCTGAGTTGCCATTGTGATCACCGCACGAATAATAGACTAAGTTTACGACTTAGTCAACTCCAGAAGGGACGGTGCTTCTGCAATCTGATGCATGGCAAAAAGATCAACGCGGTCTCAATAGCTATTCCATTAACCCCACCATCGCCTTCCTCAGGAGAGGGAGGTCCTCTCGAACCGTGCGCCACACCACTTCGGCATCAACACCAAAATATCCGTGGATGACCTTATCCCGCATCCCCATCATCCCCCGCCACGGCACTCCCGGATGCTTCCTGCGCAAATCTGAAGGAACTCGCTTCGCCGCCTCTCCAATGACCTCCAGACACCGGATTACCGCAAGCAAGGTTCTTTCGTCCTTACGGAGATCCTCAGCGGAGGGTAATCCAGCTAGGAAACGCTCAGCCTTCTTCGCATATTCAAGGATGTCATGCAAATAATCTTCTTGTCTACGTCCAGAGTTCATACCGGCAACACTTCAGAGAGGATCCGCTCCCCAATACACGGCTTAAGCGCACTTCTCATGACCAAATCTACTCTTGCACCAAGGAGCTTCGACAAGTCATCTTCAAGGGCAACGAACTGGAAGAACGTCGGGGCGCGTGCGAACTCCACAAGAATGTCGATGTCGCTGTTGGAACGCTCCTCACGTCGTACGACCGATCCAAACAGCCCTAACGACCGCACTCCATAGCGCTGCCGCATCTCGGGCAGCTCCACCCGCAAGATCGCGAGGATCTCTTCTGCTGTCTTTCGTTGTATGCTTCCCCTAGCCATCTACTCCTCCTCGCGACCATTCTAATCCTATAATGATGCCATGCAACAGCCAGCGGGAAGCCGAGTCACTCGCCCACCTCAATCTGCTGCAGCCCAACGAAAGAAGGTAGCTCATTAGGCGAACCTTGATAGTCCTCCAGACAGAGTTCATGAACCTTCTTCAGATTTCGCGGCAACTCATCCAAGCCCGCTCCTTGAGAGTGACAACCTGGAGTGCAGGGGATGGTTCCCCTGCAATCTTGCATGCATGGCAAGAGGCCAACACTGCCTCTCGCCCGTTCCCTAGGGTCACTCAAGGCGCAGAGTCGCAGAGAACAACCACGGACTGTGGATCATGCACCTCGACCACGCACTGCGGACCGCACTCCCCTAGAGAATCAGCCTCTTGTTCGGATTCTCCAAGGAACGCATAGCGTTCCCGGATTATGGACCCTACGAACTCCATGAACGCTAAGGTCGCTACTCCCCACAAGCGGATCTAAGAGCTTTCGCGACAGTGTGGACCTGATCCATCGTCATCTGTGGGAAGAAGGGAAGAGCGATCGTTCGATCGGACACGGTTTCGGTGA
>JAGLYB010000050.1 GCA_023132545.1 Candidatus Bipolaricaulota bacterium | reverse complement strand
CAATCGGAGTAGCTGGGTCAGCCCGATTCCCCGGTCGACCATCAATTCCGACAGCCGAAGAATCAAATTGAGAAGGATGAACAGTGCAAGCCCTGCCAACGCAAGAAAAAATGGACCCAGCATCTGGCGAAGCAGATATCGATCACATCGACGAAGGCTCATGACACCCAGTGTACCGAACTACGTGAGGTTCAAACCAGGGCACGTGCCGTATCGCGAAAGTGTCGTTCCCAACAGTGATGGATCGCTATTTGGGAATGAAGTATAGTCAGCGCGGACTATGGAAACGCGTGTGTGTATCGAAACTTGGGGCTGCCAGATGAATCTCCATCAATCGGAGGGCATGGCCGGGGCGCTTGCCAAAGCCGGGTATGCGATTGTGGAGACTCTGGATCAAGCTGATGTCGTCATTTTCAACGGATGTATGGTGCGGCAGAAGGCTGAGGAAAAAGTATTTGGGCGTGTGGGCGCTGTTGTTGAAGAGAAGCGGAAACGCCCGGTGCTTCTTGGTATAGGCGGGTGCATGGGTCAGATCCATGGCGAGGCCCTGCTCAAGCGACTTGCCTCGGTCGATTTTGTGTTCGGTTCCAGTGGGCATCAGGCTCTGCCTGGCTTGATTGAGCGGGCGCGAAGCGGGCGTATTGCCGAACTCTCGGAACCGGTGTTTGATACAGAATCGACGGCACGACGAAGAAGCCAAGTTTCGGGCATGGTGACCATCACGGAAGGCTGTTCGAATTTCTGTACCTATTGCATCGTTCCCTATGCCCGAGGCCCGATGCGTAGCCGCCCGAAGGATCTTATTCTGAAGGAAGTTGAGCAACTGTGCGCTGCCGACTATCGGGAAGTACTGCTTCTTGGACAGAACGTGAACTCGTATGGAACGGATCAATCTGCGCATGGCGACTTCGCCGGATTGTTAACGGACGTGGCGCGGACGGGCATCGCGCGCATTCGATTCACCACGGCGCACCCCAAGGACATGTCAGAGACTGTCTTTCGCGTCATGGAGCGTGAAGCCAACGTCTGCCATCATCTGCATCTGGCGTTCCAGTCCGGATCTGATGATGTGCTTCGGGCCATGAACCGAGGGTACGATCGAAATCACTACCTATCGATTGTCGAGATGGGCCGCGAGATCTTGCCGGATCTTAATATCACCACGGATCTGATCGTTGGTTTCCCGGGTGAGACAGATGCGGATTTCGAGGCGACGATGGATCTTATAGAGCGCATTCGGTTCGGTTCGATCTTCGCGGCCAAGTACTCGCTGCGTCCGCTGACTCGTGGAGGCGAACTTCCCGATGACGTGCCTGTTGCCGTAAAGGAAGAACGATTGGAACGCGTGCTTTTGCGACAGAGGGCGATTGCTTTGGAAGAAAACGGCTGCTTCATTGGACATGAAGTCGAGGTGCTTATCGTAGGCATGACCAGAAAGGGAGTATTGTACGGGCGTGCGGACGATCATCGAACCGTGATGTGTCAAGGGGATGCAAGTGTGGGCGACTATGTCACGGTTCATGTTGAAGGCAGTTCCACATCCTCGCTCTCGGGGGGTATACTTGTCCGAGAGAAACCTGGAGGGAAGATATGATCGTGACAGTGACCCTGAACCCGGCTGTTGACAAGATGTATTGGGTGGAAGGCCTCAAGATGTGCGATGTCACGCAAGAAGAATTCCTGACCCGCGCCATTCGCAGCACGACGTCTGCGGGAGGGAAGGGCGTCAATATTTCTGTCTTTCTCTCTCGTCTCGGTATAGAGAACGTTGCCATGGGCTTCGTTGGTGGACATACCGGTCATGTCGTCGTTCGAGATCTGCGCGATGAAGGCGTGACCACCAATTTCGTGTGGACGCATGGTGAAACGCGCGTCAACGTGACGTTGCTTCAGGTGGGGCGCGAACATAGCCCCAATCTGATCGACGAATCCGGGCAGACCATTCTTCCGGAGGAAATGGATCGCCTGATGCGTCGATACCGACGCATGCTCACCCGTGCCACGTGGGTGGTGCTGGCGGGCAGCCTGCCGCCGGGCGTCGATCCCGGTATTTATGGGGAGATGGCTCGAATGGCCAAAGATGCGGGCGCCAAGGTCATTCTAAGTGCGGGCGGAGAAGCACTGGCCCGCGCTCTCGATGCCTCTCCTTACATCGTCAAGCCCGATACACGTGAACATCTCGCGTTGGATGGCAAAGGGCTGACGTCCGTGGACGCCATTGTTGATGCAGGCAAGCACGTCGTCGCTTGTGGGGCGGAGATTGTCATCATCTCGCATGATGTCACCGGCGATATCGCCATTACTCGTGACGATGTCTGGGAGATCAGAGCCTCAACACCCACGTCGAGATTTAAGAATCTGGTGGGTGCGGATGACGTGTTTCTGGGAGGCGTTCTGTACAAGTTGTCTCAAGATGCGCTGGTGAAAGAAGCGTTGCGATTCGGACTGGCCGCCGGTCTTGCCAGCGCGGAATCCGAGGAGAAAATCTGCCGGAACATGGCTGTCATTGAAGAGAGGATGCAGAACATCTCACTGGCAAGGCTGTGAGGAGGGAATCGTGAAGGTTAGCGAGATTATGACCAAGGATCTGACCGCGGTGGAGAAGGACATTCCCGTTCGCGAGCTGATCTTCATCCTCAACAATGCGGAGATGCCGAATGTGCCTGTGGTGGATGAGGACGGTATCCTGACCGGGTTCATCTCTGAGAAGGATCTTATTCGGGCCGCCCTACCCGGGTACTTCGAAATGCTCCACTCGACATCGTTTATCCCCGACATGAACCAGCTGTCCAGGAAACTGACGCAGATTGCCGACGAGCCGATCGAGAGGTTCATTCAAACCGCGGTGATGTCAGTATCCGAAGACGACGATGATCTTCAGGCGGCCGATCTCATCATCCGAAAAGGCGTCAAGAATGTTCCTGTCGTCGATGCAGACGGGCGATTGGTCGGACGTGTGCGGAGGATTGATCTGCTTAGGCACTTTCTCTAGTGCCGATGGAGTTTCCCTGGAAGGACTTCGGACTCTCTCGCGCATGGATTGATGGCGCGCGTGAGTGTGTTCTTTATGATTTCGAGAACGCCGAATCGGTTTCTGTAACCTCTTCTGATCAGACACTGCTTCGCATTGCCTATTCCAGTGACGATTCCGTTCGGCCGCGCGAGGGAACCTTTGACCTGCGGCTGTTGGCACGGGCGTTGCTGCCAACGCTTGCAGAGCATCGCATCGAAGCAATCCGCGACTACTACGAGATCCCACCGAGCACATCGGAAACGCAGACGCTGATCCAACTGCTACGGGCTCTTCTGAATGAGGCACTTCAGCTTGATCGCGAATTGGTCGCCCTGCTCGCCCAGCTGTTGCCATTTCCGATTTCCGATGTGCTGACGCAAGTTCTTGTGTTCCCAATGCCACCGGAGTTGACGCCTGATCTAGTCCCTGATGCTGAGGAAGAAGAGACGTTGCCGGTCATTGCACTCTCGATTGAGGATGCTCTTTCTCCAGGCGGTGTGATTGCGTCATCCTTTGGATCTTTCGAACGTCGAAGTGGGCAGGTTGCCATGGCCGAGGCAGTTGAAGCCGCTTTCCGGGACGGCCACGCGACCCTGGTCGAAGCCGGTCCAGGTACGGGTAAGACGTTCGCTTATTTGATTCCTGCTATTCTCCATCTCCAGAAGAATCCCTCTGATCGCGTGGTCGTATCGACGAGGACGCGACAGTTGCAAGAACAGCTGTATGGCAAGGATCTTCCCTTCTTGATCGAGCGGTTGATGCCCGGTTTGGAGGTGGCCTTGCTGAAGGGGCGCGAGAATTATCTCTGTTTCCGTCGTTGGCAGTCACTCATTGGCGAGCTTACGGAAAGTTTGGAACAGGACACCCTGCTTCCTCTGCTGGCGCCATTGGTGCGCTGGATGGCGGAAACAAAGACTGGGGACATTGAGGAGAACAGCGCCTTCCAGTCAGATCCCGAGGCGCGACTGCTCTGGCGTAGGCTGTGTGATTCGCCCCACCATTGCACGGGCGCGTTCTGTCCGTTTAGTGAGGACTGCTTCTCAGTGCTTGCCCGCCGCCGTGCCCGCCGTGCGGATTTGGTGGTAGTCAATCATTCTCTGTTGCTGGGCGATCTTGCCGTCGATAACGTGGTCCTCGGGAAGTACACGCACTTGGTCGTGGATGAGGCTCACACGATGGAGTCAGTCGCTCGAATGGCCTTTACGCAGCAACTGACGGAGCGGTCGTTCCTTCGCTTGGCCGATGATCTGGCTCCATCCGGCCGGAGACGCCGGGGCTGGCTCCAACGTACACCATTCGTGGGGGGCAACGAACCCGCCCTTCGGATTGGCGACTTGCTCAGTCGGCTTCGTGCTCAAGTGAGCACTGTGTTCCGGCAGTTGGCGCTGCATCTTCCTGACGAGAGGAGATCGGAATTCTCCGTGCTCACTGAGCTTTCCGAGGAGATCGGCGAAACACCCATTCTCTTGACTCAATTGGAAAACGCGCTCGATTCCCTGTCCGATCACATCGAAGACGAGGAACCGTTGAAGGAACTCGAAGGCTATATTCGCGTTGTCCAAGGGCTCAAGGATGTCGTATCAACCCTATCGACGCCACCCTCCGAGAATACCGTGCATTGGTACGAACGTGGCACCCACGCGCTGATGTTCTATGCAACGCCCTTGGACGTGGCACCGTTCTTGGAACAGATGCTGTATCCGAGGTTGAAGGCGTTGGTGCTGACCTCGGCGACGCTGTCGCTGGCAGGCACTTTTGATTACCTGTGCCGATCCGTGGGGTTGTCCGAAGAGGCGTTTCCCATCCATACGCTGATTGCGGAGAGTCCGTTTGCCTACGAGGATCGCATGCGCATCTTTGTTCCTCGTTACATTCCCCCTGCCCATGGCGAGCTGATACCCTACGCCGAGTCGCTGGCTACGTTGATTGCCGCACTATCTGAGCGAATCGGGAAGAACGGACTGGCCCTATTCACTTCCTATGCCATGATGCAAGCTGTGAAGGAGGGTCTTCCGCCGGACGTAAGCACGCTTGTGCAGGGAGAACTATCTCGCACGGCATTGATCGATCGGTTCCGAAGTGCGCAACGTCCGATATGGCTGCTGGGAACGGAGAGTTTCTGGGAAGGTGTCGATTTCCCTGGCGAAGAGCTTGAAGTTCTACTGATCACGCGTCTGCCGTTTCCGGTGCCAACAGATCCAGTGTTGGCGGCAATGGGGAATCGCTTGATGCGTACGGGACAGGATCCATTTATGGATCTGTCGCTCCCTCTGGCCGGGTTGAAGCTTCGCCAAGGAGTGGGACGCCTTATTCGGACAGCCGGGGACCGCGGATTGGTGTTCTTGACGGATCAACGAATTGCAACTCGGGGCTACGGGAAGCTGCTTGCCGCATCCTTGCCTGTTAAGATTGAAACGATGCCGGATGCTGATGCACTGATGGGTGAAACGATTCGGTGGTTTGACAGGATAGACGAGTGAGCGGCTCCAGCAGAATCGTGGCGGAGTAGTTCAGAATTGACTTGCATGGCGTCAATGGCTAGAATACGGGCGAAAATCGGGGAACATAGAAAACCGTTCGACCGTTATCAGCTAATCAAATGGGAATTTCCGTGGTGGTACCCGCATACAATGAGGCTGGGCGAATCAGCTCTGTCCTGCGTCCTGTCATTGCCAGTGAATTGGTGGATGACGTCATTGTCGTGGATGACGGCTCGGACGACGGAACGGCTGACGAAGCCAAGCTATTTCCAGTTCGAGTTGCCGAATTGCCGGAAAACAAAGGCAAGGCGGCGGCGTTGGATCATGGCGTATCCTTGGCCAAGAATGACACATTCCTATTCTTGGATGCGGATCTTGTCGGGTTGACGACCGCCCATGTCGATAAGCTGATTCATCGCTATCAGGAGATGAATCTGGACATGGCTGTCGGGGTATTCGTCAATGGCCGCAAGAAAACGGATATCGCTCAGAAGATCAATCCATACGCGTCGGGACAACGGGTGTTAACCCGAAAGCAATGGGAACGTGCCAAGCAATGCGTGGAAGAAGTGGAGGAAGTGGATTTCGGCATTGAAATTGCACTCTCCCGATTGGCGGCCAGAGAAAACTGGGCGCAGGAATACGTCAAGCTGGAGGGAGTGACCCACGTTCTCAAGGAAGAGAAGCGTGGCTTCAAGCGAGGTATGATCGACCGCTTCAAGATGTATGGCCACATGATCAAGTGGTTGTTTAAGAAACTACACGTTTAAAGAACAGCAGTACTGAACCACACGGTGAGAGCATCTACTCACCCAGTGAGTAAAGCGCTCGTTTCCATTGAGAGCGGACAAGAGAATCTCAGCAATCGATCCTATAGGAGTTCAATGATCTTAGACTGGCTCGTTTTCCTGCTTTCCGCTACTGCAATCATCCTGGCGGGAATTCGTCTGGCCCCCTATGGAGAAGCCATTGGAAGGC
>JAGLYB010000005.1 GCA_023132545.1 Candidatus Bipolaricaulota bacterium | reverse complement strand
CACGATTCGATGTTGCGTGAGCAAGACCGAATGCCTTCAGCACGCGGCCTTCTTGCGATGGGATTTCGAGCCCCTTTACCTCCATCGCATAGCGCTTGGCTCCATTTCCAATGGTTTTTGCTGCCCGTCTTACGCCATCGGCAAGAAGATCGCCAAGTCCTTCGCGCGCAGCGATCTGCTGAATCAGCGCAATGACTGTTTCGTTGTTGCCCCATGACAGATCGAGTTTGTCTTCATCAAGAAGGCCGTTCTCGTGGCACTCCATGGCAAAGGCGATTGCTGCGCCTGTAGAAATCGTGTCAAGCCCCAGCTCGTTGCACAACATGTTCGCATAGATGATCGCTTCGGTATCATCGCAATAGCACTGTGGGCCGAACGAGTCAATCGTTTCATACTCAGGACCGGCCGTCCGGCACTTGTACTTGCCTTCCTCGACTACGGAAATGCGACCGCATCGAATCGGACATCCAAGACAGCCTTTCGTCTCAGCTTTATAGCGCTCAAAGGCTTCAGCATCGATCTTGTCGATAAACGGAACCTGGCCAAGCTGATGGTTCTTGGTAGGAAGGTCTCCGATCACGTTCTTGATGGCCGTCAAGAAGGGGGTGCCCCATTTCCGCAGATTCGGGATCGCTGGGGCAGCAAGGACCTTCTTCGTAGCGATCTTGGTCTCGGCAAGGAATTCCCGCGAAAGCGAACTTGGCCGAATTTTGAGAACCACAACCGCTTTCAGATTCTTCGATCCAAAGACGGCGCCGCCGCCTGTTCGTCCCGCTGCCCGGCCTCCGTCATTCATCACGCTGGCATAGAGCACGCCGTTTTCTCCAGCAGGTCCGATACAGGCTACGGAGGCTTCGGGATACAACTCGTGCAGGGCAACCTCAGTCTGGCCGGTAGTCGCTCCCCAAAGATGTTCCGCCGACTCGATCCGTACGTTGTCTTCGTCGATGACGAGGATGCTTGGCACAGTTGCTCTACCTGTGATCACAAGGGCGTCAAGTCCGGCATAGGCTAAATAGGGCCCCAGTTTGCCGCCTGCGTTGGCATATCCATAGCAGCCTGTTAGCGGGGAACGGAATGTGAGGTGATAGCGTGAAGCGGCCGGCCACGGCGTGCCATTGAGGGTTCCTGAGGACAAGATGAGTGCGTTCTCCGAGATTCCCACCTCGGGTTTGGGAGGAACAAGATCGAAAAGCAGGCTGGCAGCATATCCTCTTCCGCCCAGGAAGTTGTCGATCGCTGTACGTGGAGTGTCAGTTATGCGGGTCCTTCCCGTTGTCAGGTTTACAGTAGCTGTCTTGCGCATGTCCCGCTCTCTTTTCCTCTTCGATCTTCTTACGTTGTCTGTGCCGGCTCGAACTCAAAGAGCAGCTTGAAGCTCTTGCCGAAAGACCTGAACCCTGTCACGGTTGGGGAGTGAAGGCTGGGCACCGTGCCTTGTCGTTGACAGAGCTCCCACCAGATTGGCCCATTGAATCGACTCATCAATCGACAGATGCGTGACGGCGCTGGCGAGGGCTCCGTTAAATGCATCTCCCGCTGCTGTTGTGTCAACGGCTTGAACCTTGGGTGCAGGGAAATGGGTCGTGTCTGCGCCGGCAATCAAGTAGGCTCCGTCCTTGCCGTTCTTGCAGATGACTGCACGTACACCCTGGGCAAGCAAGGCTTGTGCTGCTGTTGGAATGTCGTGCTGTTGGGTTAGCGCGAACAGCTCACTTCGATTGGGCGTTAGAAGATCAATACGTTCAAGGGGTAGGGTCGAGATGTCTTGAGCCGGCGCGGGATCGACAATGACGAAAGGACGTTTGGGCGGCAAGCATCTCAATAAATGCGCGATTACATCCAGCGGAATCTCAAACTGCAACAGGATTACGTCTGCGGCGCAAAGCTTGTCGAGATTGCGATCCACATAATCTGCGTCTACGGCCGCATTGGCTCCCGGTGCAATGGCGATTGCATTTTCGCCGGCGTCATCGACCAGAATACTCGCCAATCCTGTCGAATGATCGGAGATCTGCTCGACATTTGTTACGTCAATTCCATTGTGTCGGAGTTCCGTCAATAGCTCGTCTCCGAAAACATCTGTGCCCACCTTGCCAAAAAAGGCAACGGCTTCTCCAAGACGAGCTGCAGCCACTGCTTGATTGGCCCCTTTACCACCTGGATACCGGCGGACGCTTTTTCCAAGAACTGTCTCGCCGGGCCCCGGTATATGGGGTACTTCCGTCACGATATCTGTATTTGCGCTGCCCAATACTGCGATCACACGAACCTCTCCTTTCTCGTCATGTTCCGCATCTGCGGAGCAGGAATGAGCTATGTGATTCGGTTGGTGGCAATTTGCTCTCCCCATTTCACGGTCCAAGCGGTGAGGGTGTCGATTTCGATTCGTTCGAACCCCAAGACATACGTGTCAAGGGCTTCTCCAATCGGATCAGTCCACTTGGAGGGCAGCCGTTTGGCTCCAAGGACTGTCCCCAGCAATGCAGCGGCCTGTCCGACAGAGCAGTCGGTGTCATAGCCACAGGCCAGTGTCGTCAGGATTGTTTTTTCGAAGTCACCCTCACCGAGTATCAATCCGGCGATTACGCATGCAATGTTGGGAAGAGTATGAATCCAATGGTAGTCGGTCAGGTTGTGCTCAATCGATTTGGCAACAGCCTCCCACTCCCCGTGACGATGGCACGACTGAATCGTCTGCTCTACGACTGCGGTAAACGGAGAATCCTGTGGTACGAATGCGAGTGCCTGCCGTAGGAGATCCTCGATTGGAAGTTCGGCGAACGCGAGACTGATCAGAACGGCAGCATAGATTTCGCCGTGCAAACCTTCGCGATAGTGTGATATCACCGCGTCACGGAACGCATACTGGGCAGCTGTTTCGGGAGCAAGGGGCGCAATCAGACCATGGATCTCTCCTCGCATCTGTCCACCGACCCACGCTCCACACGGATTCCCAGGCCAACGGCTCTTCGGCGGCATGTGACCGGCCTTGATATTGTCCAGGGCCACTTGCTCGGCAGTGTAGGCAAAGGGGAGATGCTCGATCCATTCAAGTGCCAGCTGTTCGCTTGTGAAGTCCTCTCCGTACTCGTCCAATGCGTGGAGAACGAGAATTGGATAAGCCGTGTCGTCGTTCAGCGTCTTAGGTTTGGCGATGTAATGGTCAATCCAACCGTGGGTTGAGCGAATTGCTTCTCGTGTCCATCCTTCGACCGGATCGCCAAGCGCTGTGCCAATGCATTTGCCGAGCCAAGCACCCTTCACGCGATCGATGTAGGTGGCAGAGTTGATGACGCGCTCTGTGGAGGGAAGTTCCTTCGGCAGAGCCTGGCGATAGGCTTCCCAAGTCGCGGGCTCATCTGCGCTGATCTCCGGTAGGCGAGCGGAGATGATCCCATTGATGTGAGCAAGGGTGCCGAGTAGCTTCCCGAACTCCTTATTGTTGTACTGCGTCTCTGCTTGTGGCAACAACGCCTGTGCTTCGCGCATATCGCAACCAAGATTCTCCATTGCCTGAACTGATGCCTGCATAGGGTAAACGGTTACGCCTGATTCAGCCTTCATTTGCCAGAATGAAGCGATCCGCTGATTACGATCGGTTGTCTCGTCCATCCGCTTCTCCTCCAGTTTTTCTTAACCGCTACAAGGCGGCTGCGATCCATTCCAATATGTCGAGAACCTCGATTTCCGACTTCTCACGCCGCTTGGCATCGAGCAGACCGATTTGACAAGCCGGACACGCACTCAAGAGAACCTCGGCTTCCGTTCGCTCGGCTTCAGCAAATCGCGAGAGTTCGTTTTCGATCGACATGGCTTCATCATCGAATCGCACGAACCCACCATTCCCACAGCAGAAGGATCGTTCTCGGGTTCTCGACATCTCAACCAATCGGCTGCTTGGAACAGCCTCAATCATGCGCCGAGGAGGATCGAAGATTCCCAGTCCCCGTCCGAGTGTACAGGGATCGTGATAGGTGGCGATACGCGTCTGCTTCTGCAATCGGAGTGCGTGGAATGCAGATGATTTCTCAAGATACTCCGAAAGGTGAAGCGCCTCAAACGGCAGCAAGCGTCCTAAAATCTTGGGGGCCTCTTCGCGGAATGTTTCGAGGCATCCCGGACAAGCGAAGACAACGGTGCTTGCTTTCGCTTGTTCGATGGCCGCGATGTTGTGTTCCATTTCGGCCCGAGCCAGATCAGGTCTACCCATGGAAACGTGAGGATGTCCACAGCAAACTTCTTCCTCAAGTAGAGCGAAATCGACGCCGGCTGCATCAAGGATATTGTAGGCACTACGCGCGATATTTCGACGTACGTAGGATGGCGTGCAGCCAGCATACAATACCACGTCGGCAGTCCGGCCAATGCGCTCGGTCCCCGGAGCCCACGCCATGCGCTTGTCTGCTGGCTGACCATACGGGTTCCCCTCGCCTTCGAGAGGTGCAACAAGTCCTTGTCTTCCAGCCGGCAGTAGATCTCGCTCTGCCAGGTCTTGCTTCATGGCTGCGTAGATGTCGCCAAGTGGGAGGTATTTGAAACACTCCTCCGTGCACGCGCCGCACTCCGTGCACGCAAAAACGCGCTTGGCGATGTCTTCGTCGTACTCAATCACGCCATCGATCAACGCTCGTGCAAGCGCCATCTTCCCCCGCGCTCCATACGATTCGAATCCATACGACACATAGGAAGGACAGATCTTCTGCCCTTCACCTTCGATATGATCGAAGCAGAATCCACACCGCAGACAGCTGTAGATTTGGTTCTTATAGTCAGCCAGTTTCATTGTATGTCCCCTCTCCCACGAGAAGTTCCGGATTAAGGATTCCGTTCGGATCCATCGAGACTTTCAGCCGTTGTAGGAAGGCGTAGGTTTCGCCCAGTTTGGGCATGATGTGAGGGGCAACCCCTGCACCAAGACCGCCCGGACTCATCCCTCCTTCGGTAAACATCCGCTCGGCGATTTCACCTCGTAGTTTCAATCCGTACTCGAAGGCATCTTCACGGCGTTCGTCGTACAACGTATCGATCCACAAATAGGCACCATTACGGGCGAAGTAGGTATCTAGGCCTTTGACACGAATCCCATATTGGGAGAACTCTTCTTCCCGTTCCGCTTTCATTTCACGAAAAATGGCGATCGCTTTCTTCAGTTGGGTTGCCGAAACAAAGCCGGCGACCTCGGGACAGAAATACGGGCGGTCACTGTAGTAGGGACCGGGCGCCGTATTTCGCAACCAGGAATACATGTGCTCTTCCCAATAGCGGCGGGTTCCTTCAGCCGGACGCGGGTGGCCGCGATGCGATGCGCAGATTGCCTCGGCTTCACGAACTCGCGCTTCTGCTGCCACGACACGATCGCGGACGATGATATGGAGGAATGCATCTCCTGTTTCGCCGTTTGGCTTGGGTCCGCCAAACAGGCCTACGACAAATGTCGAGGCGCCTTGAGCTTGAATACCCGCGGCGGCATCGATTGCATCCTGATAATCATCAAATGCGTAGAAGCGGAATATCTCTACTTCCGGGGTCCTGCGCAGTCGGTAAGTCACCGAGGTGATGATCCCCAAGATTCCATAAGCGCCAATGAATATTCCGGTGAGATCAGGTCCGTTGGCACCACGCTCGATAGGGGCAGACGACGGATTGGCCGCCGACCCGGTTTTGATGATCTCGCCGGTGGGAAGTACGACCTCCAATGCGAGAACGTGGTCACCCGTCATCCCATATTCCGTCGCACCGTGCGGGATTGCGTTGACAGCAACCGTGCCTCCAATGGTGCATGAGAAGAGACCGCCTCCCCCGGGAACGGCAAGCTCCCACCCTTGGCGACGCAGAACGGCATCTATTCCATGCCAGATGGCACCGCACTGAGCTGTCACGTATCCGGCTTCAAGATCGATCGTTTCGATCCGATCCATTCGCGTCGTCTCCAACATGATGACATCATCTTTCACACCGCTGCCGAGGAACGTTGTTCCGCGTCCGCGGGTATAGATCGGATGTCGGTGTTCGTTTGCCCATTGGACGATTGCCGAAACTTCCTCGGTTGACTTCGGCCGAACAACGATTGCCGGTATGCCGGCTTTGTCCGGGCCACAGTCGCGCGAATAGCAGATTCGATCAGCCATCCGATCGGAGACGTGCTCATTGCCGACAATGGCTGCCAACGCTCCCTTTACATCATGTCCCATATCGTTCACCTACTCTCTTGATTTCTGCCAGAATGACCGGCTCGTCGATGCTTTGAATCACTCGATCTTGCATGACGATACGTCCGTTGATGATGACGGTTTCTACATCAGAACCCTTTGCGCAGTAGACGAGGGCTGGAACGATTTCGTCAGTCAGCCGAAAGAGATGGGAAGCGGCAAGATCTATCAGGACGATGTCTGCCAACTTCCCCTCATCCAGGATGCCTGCATCGATGCGGCACGCACGAGCCCCGACCTCGGTCGCAGAACGGAAAGCATCTTTTGCTCCAAGTACGGTCGGGTCTGCTTGTGCGGCCTTTTGCAACAGAAGACCGCACCGCATTTCTTCAAACGGATCGAGTAAATCGTTCGATGCCGCCCCATCGGTCCCGATTGCAATCGGGACACCGGCACGATGCAGCTCCACGATTGGCGCAATTCCACTTCCAAGTTTCATATTGCTCTTCGCGTTATAGGCGACGACGATGTCGTTCTTGG
>JAGLYB010000049.1 GCA_023132545.1 Candidatus Bipolaricaulota bacterium | reverse complement strand
ACCGGCGCCATGATCGATGTACCCAACATTGCATTGGGAAATGCCTTCGGATCCAACCTGTTCAATGTGGCGATTATCGCCGTGCTCGATGTCTTGCTACTAGGGCGCGGTCCGTTCCTACTAAAGGTTCGAACGTATCACGTGCTCAGTGGAAGCGTTGCCATTGTGCTAACGCTGTTTGCGGCTTTGGGCATAGTGATTGGCTCTTCCGTAACTTGGCTGGGTATCAGTCCATTCAGCTGGCTCATCCTGTTGGGGTATGTTGCCGGTGTGGTTCTCCTCTTCCATGCTGAGAAGAAACAGGTGGGGATCGAAGAGGAATCAAGCGAGCCGATGTCGTTGCAGAAGGCGCTTCTCGGATTCGCCATCTCTGCGGTTGTCGTTGTCGTTTCCGGTATCTTCTTGATTCGAGCAAGTAAGGAAATTGCGCTGGCCACCGGGCTGTCAGCTTCGTTTATGGGAGCGGTACTGGTGGCCATTGTGACGTCCCTTCCGGAGCTGGCCACATCGATTGGAGCCTTGCGGATTGGGGCCTACGACATGATCGTCGGCAACTTGTTTGGCTCGAACATGTTTAACATTCTGACAATCTTCTTCGCTGATTCAGCGTTTCGATCGGGTTCGATTCTTGCCGATTTGCGAGGCGGAGAGACCGATCAATTGATTGTGGCCATTTGTGGTGTGTTGTTAACTGTGATCGCAATGATCGCCATTGGGATTAGGTCTCGCCGGAAGGTGTTTGGAGTCGGCGTTGACTCCGTCGTTCTTTGGGTGGCCTATCTATTGGTAACTGTTTTGATAATCAGCAGAGGGATATGATTCGAGGTGATGAAGAATGGAAGTACGTGAGCTACAAGGTAAAACGATCGAAGAGCTGTTCTCGCTGGCAGAAGAGCTTGAACTGAAGAACAACAAGCATTCTGGCAGGGATGATGTGTTGCGCGCCATCATGGCCCACGTTGCCAAGTCCGGCGAATTGAGTTTCTCCGAAGGTGTTCTAGAGTTACATCCGGATGGATATGGTTTCCTGCGCGGCAAGACGAGTTTGCCCAGCCGAACCGATGTCTACATATCACCATCGCAGATCAAGCGCCTGGCACTGCGTTCGGGAGACTTAGTCACCGGCGGAATCAGAGCCCCGAAAAACGATGAGCGGTACTTCGCCTTACTGAAAGCCGACACCGTGAATGGCGGGGATCCTGATAGCACTCGCCGGCGGGCTCGATTCAGAGATCTAACGCCGCTGCATCCCGACGAACATCTGAAGTTGGAGCACGACGCCGGAGAGATTTCAACCCGCATCATCGATCTGTTCTGTCCCATCGGAAAAGGTCAACGTGGATTGATTGTTTCGCCTCCGATGGCGGGAAAAACGACGCTACTTAAAGAGATCGCCAATGGCATCAACGCTAATCATCCCGACATCAAGCTGTTCGTTCTGTTGGTGGATGAACGTCCGGAGGAAGTGACCGATTTCACCCGGTCGATTAAATCGGGAGAAGTTGTGGCCGCCACCTTTGACATGGAACCCAAACACCACACGCGCATCGCCGAACTGGTAACGGACCGAGCCAAGCGCTTGGTCGAGATGGGGCACGATGTCGTGATCCTGATGGACTCCATTACGAGACTGGCGCGCGCCTACAACCTGTCCATCCCAACATCTGGGAAGCTGCTGTCAGGGGGCATGGATCCGTCGGCTCTCTACAAGCCGAAGGAATTCTTCGGAGCGGCACGCAATATGGAGAACGGCGGAAGCCTCACCATTATTGCTACCGCGCTCGTGGATACGGGCAGCAAGCTGGATCAAGTTGTGTTCGAAGAATTCAAAGGCACCGGAAACATGCAGCTGGTCTTGGATCGGAATCTTTCCAACAAGCGAGTATTCCCAGCAATCGACATCGAACAGTCGGCTACGCGTAAGGAAGAACTGTTGCTTGGCGAGAAAGAATTGAACAGAGTGTGGATCCTACGTAAGATGATGGGGAATTTAAACGATCCGATGGCGGCGATGGAGTTCGTCAAGGGAAAGATGGAGGCGACAAAGGACAACGAGCAGTTCCTTGAGCTGATGAAAGGTGACTAAGAGACCCCCAAGCTATCGCTATCCGAAAACGAAGCCGATCCGCAAGGATCGAGTGGGCATTGCGGTCCTGATTCTCCTTGCCATCGTCCTCGTTCCCATTCTCTTTCGCTCGGGATGCACGCGGCGCGACGATCCGCTCGTTGTGATCGATGATGGGGCGATCGTCAATCCGATCGATGGCGGAACAACAGACGATCCATCGATTAACGACACCGCAGTTGATGACGGGATCATCCCAGTCAGTTCTCAGCGCTTCTTGACTCATACCGTAGATGACGGCGAAACAGTGGCCGACATCGCAACCGCACTGGGAGTGACAGTCGCCAACCTGTTGGCCAGTAATCGACTGTTCGGTGGCGAACAGCTTCAACCCAATCAGGTTCTTCACGCTTCGGACGAGGGTATCGTCCACATCATCCAGCCGGGGCAAACCTTGTCGGATATCGGTCGATCCTATGTCATTCCGGTTGAAACTCTATCTGATGCCAATGATTTGACGGATCGATCAATGATCTTTGCCGGAGACCGAATCCTCATTCCGGGAGTAACGACATCGTTCTGGAACAACACAGTTCGTCTGTCTCGGGGTGTTCCGAGTCAATTCATCTGGCCGCTGGAAGGTGAAGTTGTCTCACAGTTCGGCTGGCGGATTCACCCAGTTCTTGGAAATCGCCATCACCATGAAGGCATCGATATCGACGTGCCGGAAGGAACGACCGTGTATGCGTCTGCAGGTGGTGAAGTGTTCTTCTATGGCGATCAACCAGGGTATGGGAACGTGTTAATCATTGAGCATAAGGATGGCTTCTACAGTTTGTACGGCCATCTGGCTGGCTCATCTGTGTTTGCAGGTCAGTACGTGGAAATGGGGCAGCCCGTCGCCCAATCCGGCAATACCGGAATCTCATCTGGCCCGCATTTGCACTTCGAGCTTCGCAATCGGGAATACCCGATTGATCCGGAACGCTATCTTCCGTAAGTCATGAAGTCACTTGTGATCGAAGGGGGGGAACCGCTCTCAGGTTCCGTTCCCATCAGCGGGGCCAAGAACGCCGCCTTGCCTTCCTGCATTGCATCCTTACTGACCGAAGAGCCGATTGTCCTACATTCGGTCCCCCAACTTCGCGATGTCAGCACCATTCTCTATACACTGGGAGCGTTGGGGAAACGCGTCGTTCGGCACGACACGAGTGTTTCCATCGCCACCGGAGGGACCCTCATCCCTGAAGCCAATGCCTATTCCGTCGGACAGATGCGGGCCTCGTTTCTGGTTCTGGGTCCGCTTGTCGCTCGGTTGGGCAGAGCTGTCGTTCCCTTGCCCGGCGGTTGTGCCATTGGTGCCCGGCCGGTAGATCTGCATTTGGAAGGCCTGCGCGCTTTGGGGGCTCGTGTTGAAGAACGTGTTGGTGTGGTCGTTGTATCTGCTGATCGACTCATCGGCGGTACGATTCGCTTTCCGTTCCCTTCAGTAGGTGCGACTGAGCAGATCATCATGGCTGCCTGCCTCGCACAAGGGAAAACTGTCATTCATAATGCCGCGACCGAGCCGGAGGTCATGGATCTCATCGATCTGCTCTCCAAGATGGGAGCGGAAATCTCGGTCGGCAATCGTAGGATTCATGTAACAGGGAAGCGTTCTCTCGGAGGAGCCGAACATACACTGATCCCGGATCGCATGGAAGCAGCTACGCTTCTGTTGGCGGGTGCTATCACACGGGGCAGCGTTTCTGTGTCGCCCGTCTGTCCCGAACATCTGGATGCATTCCTAGAGTCTCTGAGATCTACGGGTGTGAAACTTGAGGTCGGCGAGACGTCGATCACGGCGACTGGAATTGCCCGTCCGATTGCCGTCAGCCTTGAAACGTCCCCGTATCCGGGATTTCCGACTGATCTTCATCCACCCATGTCTGCGTTTCTATCAACGGCTGCGGGCACGAGTGCGATTGTGGAATCGGTCTTTGAACGCCGCTTTGCCTATACTTCCGCATTGAGCAAGATGGGGGCTCACATCGTGCAAGACGGTACGAGTCTTATGATTCAGGGCGTCGATGAACTGATTGGACAACAGGTGGAAGCCCCGGATATCCGTGGCGGTGCGGCCCTTGTATTGGCCGGGCTGGCGGCACGGGGGCGAACCATCATCACCGGACTGGACCACATCGATCGTGGTCACGCGAACCTGGAGACGAAACTGCGATCCATAGGAGCACGCATTGAGCGACGAGAAGATTCTGCGTAGAGAAGAGCTGCTGGTTGAAGACCGGCTGGGAATGCGGGCTCGAGTAGTAGGTACCGAGCAGGCCATCCTGGTCGGCATTCTCTATGGGAACATGGAAGAGGAGGAGTCGCTTCGAGAACTCGAGTCACTGGCTGATACAGCTGGAATCCCGACACTTGCCGTCATGATTCAAAAGCGATCGCGACCGCATCCGGCCACGTTTATCGGACGAGGAAAAGTTGACGAACTCAAGGCTGCAGTCGGCGAGTTGGAAGCCGATGTGGTGATCTTCAACGAGGAATTGCGCCCGGCTCAAGCGAGAAACCTGGAAAAGGCGCTGAACAGAAAAGTGATTGATCGAACGCAGCTCATCATGGACATCTTTGCGCAGCGGGCGACGACCAAGGAAGCGAAGCTGCAGGTGGAACTGGCACAGCTGCATTACCTGTTGCCTCGACTGCGTGGTTGGGGTACTTCGCTTACGCGGGCAGGTGGCCGTGCTGTCGGTGGTGTGGGAACGCGCGGGCCTGGCGAGACGCAATTAGAGTTGGATCGCAACAAGATCTATCTGCGCATCCATTCCTTGGAGCGGCGATTGAAGAAAGCGGCCGGAGAACGATCTGTGCGTCGACACAAACGAACTCAAAGCGAGCTGCCTGAAATTGCCTTGATCGGATATACCAACAGCGGGAAATCCACCTTGCTCAATCAGCTATGTGCAGCCGATGCGTTTGTCGAGGACAAACTGTTCGCTACGCTGGATATCCGCGTTCGCCGAACGGACGTCATTCCAGGTAGACCTGTCTTGATCTCGGATACAGTTGGATTTATTCAAGATCTGCCCCACGATTTGGTTCCTGCGTTTGCAGCGACCTTGGAGGCCGTTCGAACTGCTGACTTGCTATTGCATGTAGTGGATGTCTCGAAGCCGTCGTGGGAAGCCGATGTGCGTGCGGTGATGGATACTTTGGAGTCCGAGGTCTTCCATGAGGACGACGACGAACGTGCCCCGATCCTGACTGTGCTGAATAAGATTGATTGTCGCGAGAACGAGTTCTCCCCAAGCCTTGAAGGTATTCCTATCTCCGCCAAACAGGGTACGCATATTGAGAAGTTGCGGACTGTGATTGCCGAGCGATTGTTCCCCCAGAGCGTCGAGATGGCGTTCACGTTGCCCCATCAGGTTCTGTACGCGCTGCACCCATTTACGGCGGCAGGGCGAGCGCGCATTGTGGGATATGCTGAAAGCGGAGCGCATGTGGAAGCGGCGCTTTCATCGGACGAGTGGCGTGCGCTGCAGGCTGTTGGAGCCGAGCTTAGCGTCTCCGCTTCCTCCCCGGACGAAGGACAGTAATCTCGGATACAGCGACTTCCAACCGTTCGCGGCCTTCGGTCAGGATGGTCACCGTTCTCCGGAAAATGTTATGGGAGATTAGTTTCCCCTTCTTGCCATTCCACTCGACTTGGGCACCCAATTTCGGGAAGCTGGCCAATTCCTGCTGGTAAGCTTCATGCTCATAAGCCAAACAGCACATCAGACGGCCGCAAGCACCCGTGATACGCTCTGGAGACACGAACAATTCTTGATCATAGGCCATCTCCATGGGAACGGGATTGGTCTCGCGCAAGAAGCGGTGGCAACAGATCTCCAATCCACAGCGTCCCAATCCGCCTTTGATGCGTGCCTCATCCCGCGCTCCCATTTGCCGAAGTTCGATGCGAGTGCCGTAGCGGCTCGCCAGATCGCGCAACAGGGACCGGAAATCGACCCGATGAGGTGCGGTGAAGTAGACGCGAAGCTGCTTGCGGTCAAGCGTGTACTCGGCAGCGACAAGGTGCATGGGAAGCTCGTGATGGGCGATTACCTCGCGTGTCGAGGACATGATGCGTTCGGCATCCGCTTGGTTGTATCGGTAGGTTTCGATGTCCGAAGGTGTGGAGACGCGGACAACACTCTCCAGCTGTTCGCCCAGGCCTTTGCCCGCCTCAAGTTCTCCCATCATGACACCCAGCCGCAGTCCACCATGTTCTACGACACAGGAATCTCCTACTTGGAGCGGGATATCTCCCACGCTGAAATAGACCGTCTCGCGTTCAAGATTCTGGACGTGAATGAGTACGACGCGCTCAGCCATCATGATTCTCTCCTTCGGAAGCCAAGAACAAGGATAGCAGAATCCCCTCCACCGGCCCATAGACGGCCAGCGATCGGTGAGCTTCGTCGAGTGCGAAGCAGAACGCATGGAGTTGCCGGGGTTCGAATGCCTCGCGGGTTTGATCGGCCATGGCATCTGCTAGAGAAGATGGGTTGTGAGCAGAGCGAACCAGATCGAAAGCGAGTCCAAGCAGATCGTGGAAAAGGTGGGCGAGGGATTCTCGTGTCTGCGCTGCGAGCATGCGGACACCGACAGTCAGCAACTCCGCATCGTGGGACGCCATTCTTTTCAGCACCTGAAGCAGCGCCTGTCTGCGTAAGACGGGGTCATCGGCGAAACAAGCGTCGATGAGTCCGGGGACATCGATCTTCGATAGCTCGGTCGTCGTCTTAGCAAGCACCTGAGGGATGTCAGCAGGAGATGCCAGGAATCGATCAAGTTCGCCGTCTCGTAGAGCCAATCGGGCGATCCACTGAGCGGGGCCTGATTCGTACCCGGCGTCGACCAGGCGGGCAACAACCTGGGTCTGCGAAGCGATTGGAACTCGAATCAACCGACTGCGCGACACGATGGTTGGCAGTAAATCGGACGGATGCTCGGCGAGAAGGATGAATCGGAGTCCTCGCGGTGGCTCCTCCAGGATTTTCAACAGCGCATTGGCCGCTTCGATAGTCAATCCCTCGGCATTGGCGATCAAACAGACTTTGCAATCCGACTGGACTGGAGCAAACTGGGCTGACCGGATGACGTCTCGAACCTGCCCGATGCCGATGCGCTCCTTCCCCTCTGGAGGTGCCAGCTCGATGACATCCGGGTGAACGCCGCGAACGGCCTTCGACGTATCGGACTCGCAATCGGACACCATCAATGCGGCGATGCGCCGTCCCTCGGACAACCGATCGACGGTTCTGCTGACGAGATAGATGGTCGCAGCAGCATGGCTGGCTGGATGATTCATGGGGTCGGCCGGGACAACGGAGTTCATGATCATCCGAGGGTATCACAGGGATCGGAGAGTCTCAATTGCGTGCTCATTGCGGAAGGAATGTCGTTTCCAGGAAATCGGCGATCGCCTCATGATCGCGAGGCGAGAAGCTGGCTGTCCCATCGGGGAGTGCAATGGCAGCATCACTGACAACGGCGATGACGTCGAGTTCTCCGGCCAACGGTTCTTGAGGTACCTGTCCTGTTCGGCGGAATACCTCAATTTTCGGAAACGGTCCATGTTTTAGACCTTCAATCAGGACGATGTCGCAATCCGAGAACAGGCGCTGGATGTCTATCTCCAGGTTCTCGATGGTGGGTTGCGACCACGCGAGTACAGCGGAGTCACTTCCCAGCAACAGCATGCGATGCGCGCCGGCTTCCCTGAGTTGTTGCGAATCGGTGCCGGGTGGATCAGCCACCTCCAGATGTGGCGCGTGCTTGACGGCGCCCACTCGGAGACCGCGCTCGGAAAGCGTCTCCACAAGGCGGGAAAGCAGCCGCGTCTTGCCGGCATTGTGATGTCCGATGAAACTGACGACGGGGATCATCCTAGCCTCGCTGGAGGTTGCCGATGCAATCGTCCATTCCCAGCTTCCGGAGCGTCTCGTCTGTGGGACCGAAGCGATCGAAGCCGCGAGCCTCGTAGTAATCGGCGATGGCTTGGCGCATGACGGAGGGATCGACTGGATGATCGCTGCTGGCTCCAGATGGAAGGGGCTCAGCGAACCGGGCAGGCAGACCATCCTCATCCATGGTATGTCCGGCTCGTCCGCTCAGAATTCGCATGGCGGCGTAGGCGCGTTCTCCAATGCGGAGCATTTCGGCAGCATCGACTGACAATCCTGTGGCCGCTTCCAGCAGAGAGCGAATCAGGGGATAGCTGTAGTCGGCGCCCTGCGCGCGTGGGGTGAAGCAACACAACACGAGCGAATTGTCAAATGAACGAAGATTCTCAAATGCCAAAGAGGGTTGAACCTTGTCTTCAAGAGAGAAGCGGTCATAGGCTTGATTGACCCCGATTTCCGGACATGGAGACTCGGATGCGAGCATGGTGTCGTGCATGCCTTCCATGTGGGTGGCGCCGCGTGGCGTCGTTGCATAGCTCAGGCCCATCCCTTGTTTGCCACGAGGCTCGTGCATGGGAATCTCAACACCCTTGATGGTCATAGAGAAATCTGCGTTGATCTTGTTAGCCAATACGTCAAGTCCGTCTGCAGCATCGCCGGCAGATCCTTCGCGATGGGCCAGTTCGTTCACCAGTCGAATGATGGCTTTGGGATCTCCCCAAGCAATGTCATCTTCGATCAAGCCCTTCTCGGAAGCCTCCATGAGGAAAGAGATGACGACACCTGCAGAGATCGTGTCCAATCCGTAGTCGTTACAGAGCTGATTGGCCAGAGCAATCGAATCCAGATCCTTGTTCAGGCACAACGAACCCAAAGCGGCCAGTGTTTCGTATTCCGGTCCTCCGAATTCGGGCAGTACCTCACTGCCGTCGAATGAGGTCTTAACCGCTCGCTTGCAGCGGATGGGACACCCGGCACAGGTTTCTCGGTCGACCAGAATAGTATCATGCATGCGAACGCCGCCGATGTCCTCGGCATGGTCGAAGGTGCCTTCTTGGAAATTCTTGGTGGGAAGGATGCCCATCTCGGAGAGCACGGTTACGCCTCCCCCGGTTCCGTACTTGCCGAATCCCTCGTAGCCCTCGTTGATGAAGGTCTTGATATAGTCGGCGCGTTCCTTGACGAATCGTTCGCGTTCGGCCAGCGTCTTTTCCAGATTCCCGCGGACGGCCACAGCCTTGAGCTTCTTGGAACCCATCACAGCTCCGAATCCGGCCCGTCCGGCAGCCCGAGACCGATCGTTGATGATGCAGGCCTGTGCAACGGTCTTCTCGCCGGCGATACCGATGGAACTGACGCGAGCACCGGGGAAGCGTTCTTTCAGAGTCTCCTCTGTGGTGCTGGTTCCCGTTCCCCAAAGATCATCGGCGGGCTGCAATGAAGCGGTTCCGTCGATTAGCGCGAGAACGACCGGGGTCTGGGACGCACCGCGGATGAGAATGCCGTCGTATCCGCTACGACCGAGTTCATGGCCGAAGTACCCACCGCTGTATGAGTCAGCGACGCGCCCCGTCTTGGGAGAAATGGAGAGAACAGCGTGGCGTCCGCCTCCGACAATCGTCGTTCCCTGAAACGGGCCGGTTGCGAATACGAGGATATTCTCGGGGCTCAATGCGCCGGCGGATGCCGGAAGCTCTTCGAGAAGCAGTCGCGCTGCGATGCCTTTGCCACCGACAAAGCGGGTTTGCCAATCTTCGGGGATGTCGTAGTTTTGAATCGTTCCGGTGGTCAGATCAACGTCGAGATACTTCCCAAACGTGGCGTGCATTCGACTCCTCCTTCAGAATAAGAGATCTATTGTACGATGTACGGGAAGTCGCAGCCAGTTTGCGTTTCCCGAATAGCTGCCTGATAATTTAGGAACTCCATTGAATGAGGTGACACATGAGAACGCTTTCCCAAGTACTGCGCGATACGACGGAGAAATTTCCGCAGCGAAATGTCATTCTGGATCCTAGCGGGATTACGCTGACGTACGAAGGGTTGGATAAGAAGGTTGATCAACTGGCACGTGGCATGCTCGAACTCGGAGTTGCCAAGGGCGACAAGGTCGGCCTTTGGATGCCCAACCTTCTGGAATGGGTGATCGCTTACTATGCCATCGCTCGCATTGGTGCCGTTGTCGTGCCGATGAACACGCGCTATAAGACGCATGAAGTGGAATACATTCTCAATAACTCAGAAGCGACAACGTTGTTTGCTGTCGGAGCATTTGCGGGCATCGACTACCTATCGATGATTGCCGAGATTCGGGGCACCCTCCCCAATTTGAGACATCTGATCATCGTTGGAGAGCCCGGCGAAGGGATGCATGGATTCGATTCAGTTGTCGAGCAGGGAACGGAGCTTCTCAGTGATTCGAAACTTGCCGAACGTGAAAGATCCTGCGATCCACTGGACAACGTATTCATCCTCTATACCTCGGGAACAACCGGTAATCCCAAGGGCGCCATGCTCTCGCATCACAATATCGCCAAGAACGCCGAGCAGGTCACTGAAGTGCTGCGCACAGATGAAGAGGACGTCTTCCTGCTGGCTGTTCCCTTCTTTCACTGTTTCGGGTGTGTGATGGGGATCGCCGGTTCCATCACCTGGGGGGCGGCCATCGTTCCCATGCAGATCTTCAAACCTGTCGAGGCGTTGGAGCTGGTGGAGCGATTTGG
>JAGLYB010000048.1 GCA_023132545.1 Candidatus Bipolaricaulota bacterium | reverse complement strand
CTTCTTCAGCCTTGGGAGCTTCTTCGGCTTCAGCAGGCTTTTCAGCGATCGGCTTCTTCTTGGGCTCGTCAGGCTTTAGTTCCTTGGCCTCAATGGCCACGGTTTCGCCTCGCTTGGCCGCATCCCAAGCCGCCATAACACCAGCCTTGGAAAGAATGTTCCGGGCGGCTCGCGTCGGTTTGGCTCCTTCAAGCAACCACTTCAACGCGGCGTCTCCGTCGATTTCAAACGTCGGGGGGTTCGTTTTCGGATCGTACGGTCCCAGATCGGCGACGACTTTCGCATCGCGCGGCTTGCGGCCATCTAGAACTACGACTCGGTACGAAGGCTGTCCCTTCCGTCCCACTTTCTTCAAACGAATCTTTGCTGGCATACCTCACCTCAAACTTCTTTGCCACTCAAGCGCGCGAGCTTATTATGACAAACCCATCGCGTCAAGCGGGTTTTTTCCTTTGTTTCGGCGTCCGCCGATCATCTTCAACGCCCGTTTGGCTTCTGTAAAACGTGCCAAAACACGATTGACATCCCGAACTTGGGTTCCACTTCCACGGGCAATGCGCTTCTTACGACTACCCCCGATTATAGAGGGGTTCATGCGTTCTTCCAGGGTCATCGATCTCAGAATGGCCATCGCGCGCGTAGTCTCGCTCTCATCTTCAGTCCCCACCGCGTTTTTCAGCTTTGCGGCTCCAGGAAGCTTATCGATAATCGATGACAGCGGACCGAGCTTCTGCATCTCTTCCAGCTGTTCGAGGAAGTCTTGAAGGGTAAATTGATTCTTTCGCAGCCGCTGAACGAGACCTTCCGCTTTCTCTTGATCGAGCGTTTGTTCTACTTGTTCAATCAGGGTGAGAACGTCGCCCATGCCCAAAATACGCTCGGCCATTCTCTCGGGATAGAATGGTTCCAATCCATCAAGCTTCTCTCCCATTCCGACGAACTTGACCGGACAACCAGAAAGGTGGCGGATGGAAAGTGCAGCTCCGCCTCGGGCATCGCCGTCCAGCTTGGTGAGAATTACACCGGTTAGCCCCAATTGATCGTGAAACGCAGATGCAATGTTGACGGCTTCTTGACCAGTCATGGCATCGGCCACAAGAAGGATTTCCGACGGTTTGGCCACACGAGCGATCTCATCAACCTCTGCCATCATGTCTTCGTCGATCTGAAGGCGTCCGGCAGTGTCCACCAGCACGACGTCACGCAGATGGGTCTCGGCCCAATCCAAACCACGCGTCACGATGTCAGCCGGTTTCGCGTCGGCCAGCGAGAAGACGGGAACGTCGGCTTCCCGGCCCAATGTTTCCAACTGCTCCACAGCCGCCGGCCGATAGATATCGGCAGCCACCAGCAGGGGCTTGCGCCCTTCCTTCTTCAGTCGCACCGCAAGCTTGGCAGCGCTGGTCGTTTTCCCCGATCCCTGCAATCCCACCATCAACACCACAGCTGGAGATCGGGATAGATCAAGCGGTGATCGCTCTCCCCCCATGGTTATGGTCAACTCGTCGCGCACAATCTTGACGACTTGCTGGCCAGGCGTCAGGCTGCCCAGCACTTCTTCCCCAATCGCCCTTGCTTTAATGCGTTCAGTTAGTTCCTTGACAACCTTGTAATGGACGTCGGCTTCAAGAAGTGCCAGCCGGATTTCCCTCAACCCGGCAGTCACATCGGCTTCAGATAACGTCCCCTTACCTCGCAATTTCGAGAACAGATCGGTCAATTTATTGGTCAAGCTATCAAACATTCTCTCTCCTGCGAACGCGAACCCTGTGGGTTCGTTGGAGAAACAGCATAGCTGTTTCTCCAGTTGGGCGGATTTGTTGGAAAGACAGCCAAACTCGTCGTCTCACCGCCTAGATGTTTTCGGACGCAAGCCCGAAAACTCCAAGGAACTCGTCTTCGACGAGTTCCCATCGTCATTGTGGGAAGTGCTGTTCCAAGAATCCGGTTGTAACCTCCCCGGCGCGAAACGCCGGGTGCCGGATAATCTCGATGAGCATCGGAGTCGTCGTACGGATTCCTGAGAGTTTCAATCGCTCCAAAGATGTTCCCATACGCACGATCGCTTCATCACGCGACTCTCCCCAAGCCATCAACTTGCCGATCAGTGAGTCATAATAGGGCAACACATTCATTCCCTGATAAAGGGCTGAATCAAATCGAATACCGTTCCCACCTGGCAGTTGCTCGATTCCAATTGTCCCGCAGCATGGCATGAACGCGTTATCAGGATCTTCAGCATTGATACGACATTCGATGGCGTGTCCTCGGAAAGGGATCTCCTCTTGTGCATGCGAAAGCGGCTCTCCCAGGGCAACGCGGATTTGCTCCTTGATGAGGTTAAGACCACAAATCATCTCTGATACGGAGTGCTCGACTTGAATACGGGCGTTCATTTCGATGAAGTAGAAAGTGTTGTCCGGGGCGACCACGAATTCTATGGTTCCAGCGTTTCGATAGCCGACTGCACGGGAAGCGTTAAGGGCGGCTTCCCAGATCGCCTCACGCGTATCCTGCGGAAGATTGGGAGCCGGCGTTTCTTCGATCAACTTCTGATGCCGACGTTGTATCGAGCATTCCCGCTCACCTAGATGAATCACGTTGCCGAAACCATCGGCCATAATCTGAACCTCTATATGGCGCGGATCCTGTAGTGCCTTCTCCAGATACAGATCGCTGTTTCCAGTTGCACCGCGGGCTTCTTCCGCAGCAGCCGAAGCCTTGGCCAAGAACTCGTTGGGATCGGTCACCCAGCGCATACCACGTCCGCCGCCGCCATAAACCGCCTTGATCAGGACGGGATAGCCAATGGATTCCGCAGCTGCAAGCTGCTCGTCGGAATCTTCGGGCATGGGCATGCCGGGCAGGACGGGAACGCCGGTTGCAGCAACTGCACGGCGTGCCTCCACCTTGTCTCCCAACAATTCCATCGCACCGCGTGGAGGGCCGATGAAGGTCAGTTCGTGATCTTCGCACACTTCCACAAAATGCGGATTCTCCGCGAGGAAGCCATAGCCCGGATGGATGGCACCAACACCGTTTAATTCGGCGGCAGAGATAATGGCTGCGATGTTGAGATAGCTCTTGGCCGGTTCAGGCGGGCCTATGCAAATGGCACGATCTGCCATCTTGAGGTACGGCATGTGGGCGTCGGCCTCGGAATAGGCAACGATAGATTGGAGCCCCAGCTCACGGCAGGCCTCAATCACGCGGAGCGCAATCTCGCCGCGATTGGCAATCAGAACGGCATCAAAGCTCATAGTTTCTCAAAAATGAACAGAGGCTGGCCAAACTCCACCACAGCACCGTCGTCAAGCAGGGCCTGGCGCACGCGGCCCGGAGCTTCGGCCTTGATTTCGTTCATCACTTTCATCGCTTCAATGATACAAATGGTGTCTCCGGCTTGGACAACCTCTCCTGTGGACACGAACGGCTCGTCGTCGGGTGAAGGGCGACGATAGAACGTTCCTACAAGGGGAGCCGTCAATTGGAATTCACGCTCAGGCAGTTCGGGGGCAGTGGATTGGATCGGCGTTTCGATGACTGGAGCCTGCTGGACTTGCTGCGTGGGAGAACCCTGGACAAAGCGCTTCACGGTCACACGTTGATCTCCATCCGAAACCGTGATCTCGGCCAAGCCTTCCTCTTTCAGCAGCCGGATAATATCTTTCAGCTCTTGCATGTCCACGCGGGCCTCCTCAAGAAAAACTATTGTACCAGCATGGAAGGGCAGGCAACAATCGCTGAAGCATTGTTGCACTAGGACGCAGTCACCTTATAATAGGAATCGGTGAGGTGAACCTGACTGTGTCCATAAGCGCACAACTTGCGCTGATCGTTTTCTTGATCGCTGCATCCGCCTACTTTTCAAGTACTGAGACGGCTGTCACTTCATTGGCAAGAGGACGATTGCGCTATCTGATTAACAACCACCCCAAGAAGAAGAAGGGTCTTACCCTGTTGTTGGAAGAGCCTAATGATCTCATTACCGCACTTCTGGTAATGAACAACCTAACAAACGTCATGGCCAGCTCGGTGATGACGTTGCTCGTCACTCAGTTGTTGCCCACGATGTCGAAAACGTTGCAGGGGTTAATCGCAATAGCCGTAATGGCGGTTTCCCTGTTGATCTTCGGCGAGATCACACCCAAGAATTTCGCCAAACACAATACCGAACGCTTGACGTTGTGGACCATTAATCAGGTCTATGCGATGACACGTGTGCTGCGCCCCTTCATCTTCATCTTCCGTGGCATTGCCCAGTGGATCGGACGCGGGTTTGGTGTTGACTTGTCCGAAAAGGAACCGATCGAGATTACCGATGAGCAGATCGAAACCCTGATTGACGAATCCCAGGAATCGGGCCTGCTCGACGAGGCCGGCGGGGAAATGATTCGCCGCATTCTCGATTTTGACGAGATGACGGCAGAACAAGTCATGGTCCCTCGCACCGACGTTCAATCCATCGAGATCAACACGCCCCCAAACGATGTCCGCGATTTCGTAATCCAAGACGGCCACTCGCGATTCCCCGTTTACGAAGAGGTACCGGACAAGGTCACTGGAACGCTTTATGCCAAGGACCTGTTGGCCTGCGATTTAACCGATCCCGACCTGACTCTGAAGCAGCTTCAACGTCCCGCCTATTACGCTCCGACAACCCAACTAATTAATGTTCTGCTGCAGGAATTCCAGCGCCAGAAGGTGCACATGGCTGTAGTCATCGACGAATTTGGCGGCATGGCCGGGATTGTTACGTTGGAGGACATCCTGGAAGAAATCGTGGGCGAGATCGAGGATGAGTACGATCGGCCGACAGCACTGGCAAAGCGATTATCCGCCGATGAGGCATTGATCACCGGCGATACAGCGGTGCACGATCTGAACCGCACCATGGACATCGAGCTTCCCGAGGACGAAGGAGTAACTATCAACGGACTGATTCAGAGCCGGATCGGCTCGATGCCCAAGCAAGGCGACCAGGTGGAAATCGGCCCTGTTCAGCTGATCGTCGAGCGGGCGTCCGACCGAGAGATCACCACCGTTCGTATCATCGTCGATCGATCCTTTGATCCTGACGAGTCGGATACCTAAGAACGAAGCCTCACGGGGGACATCATGCGCATGCTGTTCGTTTTAACTTTGCTAGTGACCCTTTTCACCCTGCCAACCCTTGACAATACGAACGGAGTGTTCGCAAACGAGCCGGTGTATTCACCCACGAACGCGCCGGCCTATTCGATGGACGTTCGCTACGATGCGGAATCGCGAACGATTGAGGGTTCGTTTGACCTTCAGTTCTCGCCTGAGTCCGAAACGGCCTATTTCTCGTTGTTGGCCAATTTGGACTCGGAACCCAACCCGTTTCTATCACCCAGGCAGCAGGACGCCGTCTATCCCTTCGGGTTCGAACCGGCACAGATCTTGGTCATCTCCGTTGAGTTGATCACGGACACCGGCGAAGAGGACGTTCCATTCCGATTACTGGCGATACCGCCATCCTGGCAAACCTATTCGCTGGAAGAAACCGTGCTCGCCGTCGACCTGCCAACAACAACGGCAGAGTCTCTCGTCTCCCTCCGCTGTCACTTCCTCACTGAGGTACCCCGCACAACAATGGGAGACCAAGGCATCACGAAGGGCATCCTCACTTGGCGGTTCGGATGGTTCCCGATGCTGTTCCCCGAACAAGCGCTCATTGTAGAACATGACGGCGTCATCGGATATGAGGGAATGGACTCGCTGCCTCTCGTGTTCCCGTGGTCGCAGTTGTCGGCCACCATCACCGTCCCTGCCGGGTCTCAACTCATCGTAGGCACGGACATCGTTGAAGAGTTGGCCAACGCGAAGTCTACGAATTCTGCGAACTCTGCGAGTTCGGCTGAGTTGGTGGACGAATCGGATCGCAGCTATGTCGTCCGAAATGAGTCGCCTAGTCGCTCGCTGGCACTTACCATTGGCCCAGGCTACGAAAGCTACCGATTGGAGAGCACGACGGATGTTGAGGTCTTCTATCTTCCCCACCACGAGGGGGATGCCCGATTGATCGCCACGCTGGCCCTTGATATCCTGGCCAACTACATCGAACACTACGGCCCCTATCCTCGCTCTTCGCTCACCATCGTCGAGAACCCGACTTCCCATGGCCACGCCTTTGCAGCCGATGGCATCGTTTGGCTATCTTCCCGGTTTTTCACACACCGGGATGTATTGTTTCCCGGCGCGCTCAATCGGGTCATCGAGTACGTGCTGGCCCACGAAATCGCCCATCAATGGGTCGGATTGGGAACAGGCATCGACCTCGACGCGGAAGCATGGCTATCTGAGGGATTGGCACAATACCTGTCCGTCCGATATTTCGAGGATCGATATGGATCGTGCGAACCCAATGTGTTCGCGCCGCAGGTTCCCGGCATTGTGGGTGATTTCGTTACGCAGCAGTGGAGTTTCTTCAACCTGCGTGAACATCTCATTGAGCTGCCCTATTTGTTGACCACACGAGCAGGATTCGACGAGGAGTTGATCAAGCCCACAAAGAACGTTCAATTCGGCAACGCCGAATCCGTGCGACTCTACGACAAGGGCTATCTGGTAGCTCGTGCCATTGCTGCCAAGATCGGATTCGAAGCCTTTGAACGTGCGCTCACACGCGCTATTGTCGAGAAACGCGCCGACTTGCTGGACGCTCGAACCTTCCAGGTCTTGCTGGAGGAAGAAGCGAATCAATCGCTGGCTGAGTTCTTCGATTTCTGGGTGTTCGGCCCCGGATCAGCAGACTATGCCATTCACATCCTCGATCGATCCGTTGAGGACGGCGTTCATACGACCCTTATCTCTGTGACTCGAGACGGCGGCGTTGCGCAGCCCGTCGTGATCGAAGCAACCATGCAGTCCGAAGGAACGGTAAGACAGGAATGGGACGGCATTGACGAAACTGCCATTCTGGAATTCACCACACCTACGTGGGTAGCCAGGGTAACCATCGATCCCGATCACCATCTTCCCGATCGTGATCGTCTAAACAACCACGCGCCGGCCAAGATCGTGGGAGCTGTCAGCAAGAACGTTCTCCCGCTGGACGCCTATGTGCTGGCGCCGGATCACGAGACGGGTGGCGTCATCTTCTCTCACCTCGATCGGTTGCGCATCTCGATCAGTCAGACATCAGCTTCGGCTTCAATCAAAATGGAGCGAAACCACCGGATATCCATTCTTACGTCGTTTGCCACCCCTCAGCTGACGGGCCATCTTGCCTACACCTACACCACCTATGGACAACCGGAGACCGGTTCGGCAGCCACCTATTGGGAGCCGGCATTCGCATTCACGATTACCGGACAACGTCTCGTCTCAAATGGGGAGCCGCTCTTGGCGCTCAAGTTCCGCGCCACTGATCTTCCTTCGATTGCCGGTTCAGGGACGCAATCCGTGATGTTCCGAGTGGCTCCGCACGGCATTGGACAAGCCGAGCTTTCAGCCCAACATGAGATCAGGTTGTTCCCCGGCGTTTACGTGCTGGGAAGCGCGCGGATCGGCATCTCCAACGGAAACGTGCCCCAGTCATTGCAATTCAGCGTTTCAGAACTGCGCAGCATTCCGCTTCCTCGATCGAATCACGTCGCTGCTGCCAAGATCGCACTCGGACTGCCATCGCCGGACTCTCTTCCCTACAGTCTGTTTCATCTGGCGATGGTGGATCGCGTTCATACCAGGCTCTTCGTAACTGCGGGCGCAGGTTGGACAAGCCCAGATGAATTCGGTACAACCTCCCCCAGCATAGAGGCCGGAATGGAGCAAATCATCGAGCTATCCACGCTCGGTGGCCTCATCTCCTTAACTGCCCAAATCGGTATTGCCACTCCGGTCCTTGGCGAAGGAGTCACCACCCTTTATGGGAAGGTTTCGTTCTAGGGTTTCGGGAGGAGGAGTCCATGAAGGTGCCATGCCGCTGGTTGGCAGACTACGTTGAGATTGAAGTCACAGAGGAATCCATCGACCAGCTGGCTCAGCGATTGACGCTGGCTGGATTGGAAGTCGAAGGCATTGAGAGAACCGGCAGCTTGAGCGAAGCCGTCGTGGGGTATGTAGAAACGTGCCAGCCCTTGCCTGACTCCGATCACCTCAGTCTCTGTAATGTCAACCTGGGAACCGAAACAGTCGAGATCGTGTGTGGCGCACCCAATGTCGCCGCCGGCATGACCGTTCCTGTGGTCAAGCCCGGGGGGGAGCTTCCGGGAGGATTTAAGATCGAACGCCGCAAGATTCGTGGACAGGTTTCCAATGGCATGATCTGCTCCAAGGCAGAACTGGGGTTGGAAGAAAAATCCGCCGGTATCTGGGATTTCCCGGCTGAGCTCAATCTCGTCATCGGCACCGACCTCACCAAGCTGTTCGAATACGACGACTTCATTCTCGATGTCAAGGTTCCGTCCAATCGACCCGACTGCGCCTCGGTCTATGGAGTGGCCCGCGAAGTAGCCGCCATCCTGAATCGCCCACTGGCTGATCTGGATACGTCGGTTGAAGAAACGCTTCCTCCAGTTACCGATGTTGTGCGCATCGAGATCGAAGATTCCAAGGATACGCCGCGCTATGCCGCCAAGCTGATGGAGGGCATTCACATCAAACCGTCTCCACTGCACACACAGCATCGGTTGATCAAGGCCGGCATGCGGCCCCTGTCCAACGTAGTGGATGCGACCAACATTGTCATGCTCGAACTGGGCCATCCTCTCCATCCATTCGACGCCGACTTGGTGCAGGAGCCCATCGCCATTCGGCGCGCAACACAGGGCGAGGCGTTCCGCACGCTGGATGGAACCGATCGTAAGCTTTCCTCAGATGTACTGATGATTGCGGACCGAAACGGCGGCGTTGCGTTGGCTGGTGTCATGGGTGGCGAGCGTTCGGAGATTCGCCCCGAGACGTCGCGCGTACTCCTGGAAATTGCGTCCTTCTTCGGATACCGAATTCGCATGTCCGCTCGATCTGTAAGCCTGCGCTCCGAGGCCTCACAACGGTTTGAACGAGATCTGAATCCGGTAACCATTCCCTTCGTTGCTGAGCGTGCAACCCATCTCATTCAGCAGATGACGGGATGTCAAGTGCACGCCGGTCTTGCCGACGCCTATCCGGTCCCAGTCGAATCAACAACGCTTCAACTGCGCCCCAAACGTGTGGTCGCCGTACTGGGTATTGATGTCGACCAGGCCACTTGCCTTGATATCTTGACTCGACTGCAGATTCCTGCCGAGGCCGATGGCGATGCCATTCGTGTCTCTGTTCCCGCTCATCGCCGGGACCTGGAGCGTGAGATCGATCTGATTGAGGACATCGGCCGAGTCTATGGCTACGATCGCCTGTCGTCTTGTTCGCCGTCTCCCGTCCTGCGGATTGGTCGCAAGGATCGCATCGAGAGAGACAAGGATCGAGTGCGAGAGGCTCTGGTTGGACAAGGCATGTTCGAGGTCATCACCGACGGGTTCGACAATCGCGCTTGGCGAGAGATCCTCGGCCAACCCGATGACGATCTCGTCCACATCAGCAACCCGATGACGCAAGGCCAAACGGCACTTCGTAACAGCTTACTGCCCGACCTCCTAACTGTCGTGGAAACAAACCTCAGCCAAGGTGTGGATGGGGGTATGATCTTCGAATGGGGACGCACGTTCTCTCGTTCCGGCGGAGAGCAGGAGACACTAGGCGGCATCTTGTTCGGCAGGACGGGAATCCCGTTGCAAGGCAAGAAGATGATCTCTCTACCGTTGGCCAAGGGCATTCTCGATGAACTGTTCGCACGGCTGAATCTTGACGACCTTGCGATCGTTCCCGAGGAGACACCCTCATTCCTGCATCCGTCCCAAAGCGCTTGGTTCGAGCATGCAGGGGTGCGCGTGGGGTTCATGGGAGCACTCGACCCGTCCTTGATCGAACAGTTCGCGATTCAAGTTCCGATCGTTCTGTTCGAATTCTCAGGGACCCAGATCACGGCAGCTACGGAAAGCGCCATCCGATACGAAAAGATATCGCAGTTCCCGCAGTCCAAACGAGACTTGTCCGTTTCCGCCCCGCGGGCGTTGCCGGAAGCCCAAATCCGCGAGGTTCTTCTCAAAGAACCAGTCGTTCATTCCGCCTTGCTCTACGACATGTATCAGGGTGAGCAGATTGCTTCCGATCAAAAATCGTTGACCTATGAACTGTCCTTCCGCGAATCAGATCGTACATTGACAGACGCCGAGGTCTCTTCTTCCATTGACCGAATCGCCAAGGGACTCGAAACCTTGGACGTTCATCTACGCACCTGATGAACAAGACAATCATCGCACACACGCCCTCGGAAATGGAGGAAATCGGCATCGAGCTGGCCTCCATCCTGACTGACGGTATGGTGGTGTCTCTGGTCGGGCCGTTAGGGTCGGGCAAGACCACGCTCTGTAAAGGCATTGCCAAAGGGCTGCTAATTACGGATGTCGTCGTCTCGCCCAGCTACATGATCGCCCGCTCGTACCAGGGACGAATGTGTATGCACCACATCGACGCCTATCGCGTATCCACTTTGGACGAGTTGGCGGAAGTCGGTTTGGACGACTACTTGCCTCCCGAATCCGGTGTAAGCATCGTCGAATGGCCCGATCGAATCGATGGACTGATAGAGATCAGCACCTTCCAAGTAACTATCGAGTTACTGGAAGATGAGGACCGGCGCGTCAACATCTCGAAACAATAGCAGCTGTTTCACACATTCCCTGTTCCTTGCCTTCATCCATCTGCATGTTTTTTTCGTCACCACAGCATGTAGCATGTAGGGTCAAGTCTTGCAATCCAACACTAGTTTCTGCTAGACTGCCCTCATGGCCAGACCTCTGAGGATTGAATATCCCGGTGCCGTTTACCACATTACCGGGAGAGGGAACGAACGACAGGGTGTCTTCCTTGATGACATCGATCGGATCGCATTCCTTAAGCTTGTTCATCAAGTTTGCGATCGCTTCAATTGGCTTTGTCATGCGTATTGCCTGATGACCAACCATTATCATCTTCTTATCGAAACGATCGACCCCACGCTCTCTCGTGGGATGCGCCAGCTCAACGGGGTTTACACCCAAGCCTTCAATCGACATCATGGCCGTGTCGGCCATCTCTTCCAGGGGCGCTTCAAGGCGATCCTCGTTGAGAAGGATGCATATCTCCTTGAGCTATGTCGCTACGTTGTATTGAATCCCGTTCGCGCGAACATGGTTCAGCGTGCCGAGGATTGGAAGTGGAGCAGCTATCGAGCTACCGTTGGCATGGACGAAGTGCTCCCTCTGCTGACCGTTGATTGGATCCTCTCCCAGTTCGATAATCTCAGACTGAACGCACAGGAGGCATACAAACACTTCGTGTCCGTTGGTCGAGGCACATCACCGTGGGAAGACTTGAAGGGGCAGATCTATCTCGGAACAAAGGCGTTTGTCGAAAGCCTACCCATACGATCGGAGTTGAAGGAAATCTCTCGACGTCAACGTCTTGTGAGTCGTCCGAGTCTAGCCAAAATCTTCCGCAACGCAGAGGACAACGCGATGATTTTCGAAGCATACCGTGAGCACGGGTACACGATGAAGGAGATCGCCGATCACCTTGTCATTCACTACGCCACCGTCAGTCGCAGACTCAGGAAACACGAGCAAGTAGAATCTGCCAATCTCTAGTGTCGTATTGCAAGACTTGACCCTGCTTTTCTGCTTTGTGATCATTAGCAGTTTCACATAGCCCTGTTGAGTTGCTATTCTGTTGTCATGAAATACGCGATCTGCGCAATTGGAACTGTCTGCATGTTATCGATGAGCATCAGTATCGGCCATGCCGAGGATGACCCGCTGGGAGATCTGCTCGACGTTTTGGGAGACTTGATAGTCGCAGTTGGCGATGCTGTCTTCGATGCTGCGCTTGCCATTCGTATCCGTCTGGCCATCGATTACTCTAGCGAGATTACCAGACCGTTCATACTCTCGTGCATTCGGAACAATCACTACGGCTACTACAATATGGCTCAAGTATGTGATATGTGGAGCCATTGCTATAACAACTGGGGATACGTAAGCGACCCTTACGCTCCATTTGACAGGTTCTACAGCTCCAGCGACACGATACGAGCTGGGTTGCGTGGAGATTGCGACGACTTCGCCATTCTCGTGGCAGCAGGAGTTCGAGTAATTGGCGGATCAGCTATGGTGAGAGCTGAGCAATCTCCGGAAGGTGGACATGCCTACACTCTGGTCTACATCGGCTCAGATGATGAGACGATTGCCGGAAACCTTGTTTATGTCATGGCAAGATACAACGTCACTCTCGAAGAGGCGAAGCACGAGGAGATTGGCTGGCTGTACTTCACTGACTGGGGATACTGGCTCAATCTCGATTGGTTCGCCAATCACCCTGGTAGTCCGCTTTGGACGAAGCGCTCTCATGTCACTGTAAGTAACTACCTCCCGACACCGTCAGTCCTTGGGTTCCTTATCACGCCGATATTGAATGCGCCATATACATCATTTGACTACACAATCAACGAGTTCGGAATCGGGCGCGTCCGACGTGCTTTGGGTCTAGAGTAAATGAATGGGCTGAGACTTGTGCTCATCAACCACAAGGCCCGTCCTGACAATCTGACCATGTCCTGTTCTCTGGATCGTTCTTGCAGCAAAGAATCTGGTCCTCAGGGTTCCCAAACTTGTGCCAACACCTAGCAGCGCAGCGCGCTACAGTTATCCTGTTCAGAGAATGGAGGTCAAAGCGATTTCATCCATGATCCACGGAGCCAAAGTTCGAAACGCGTCCTCCGGTCCCAACCAACACACATCCACAAGGGTTCCCTCAACAGGCTCATAATGCCACGTCGTGGCTTCTAAGGGTCGGCCGCAAACCAGACTCCGGGGATAGCGGTCTCACACTCAGGGCAGATTCCCTCCAGCAATCGAAGCTTCTTCACCAGGAACCCTGAACGTGCAATGACCTTGGCACCGCAGGTTGGACAATAGGTGGATTCACCTTCACCAGGTAGATTGCCGATGTACACAAACTGAAGTCCCGCTTTGCGGCCGATGTCTCTGGCCGTTTCCAATGTGCGGATCGGCGTCCGTGTTCGATTGGCCATCCGATGGGCGGGAAAGAATCGACTCACATGCCAAGGGATGGTCGGGCTGATGCCGCGAATGGCTTCCGCCGTCCACTGCAAATCGTTCTCTGAATCATTGACCCCGGGGATGATCAGGGTCGTCACCTCCACCCACACACCCGCACGAACCAACCGCTCGATCGTGTTCAGCACGGGCCGCACGTTCCCTCCAACGATGTCGTGGTACATCTGATCGGAGATCCCCTTGAGATCCACGTTGGCTGCGTCAAGGAACGGGATGATGAGATCAGCGGCCTCGGCTGTGAAATATCCATTGGTCACCCAGACATTGGTGAGGTCGGCTTCACGTGCCGCCTCCATTACTTCCAAAACATATTCGATGGCAATGGTCGGCTCGGTATAGGTATAGGCAATCGAGTGGCAACCCGACTCAACGGCATCCTCCACGATTTCGGCGGCGGGCACGCGATCACCCATGATCTGTCCCCTATGAGTACGCGGATATTGAGAGATGTGGTGATTCTGACAATAGAGACAGGTGAAGTTGCATCCCACAGTGGCAATTGAGTAGGCCCGGGTGCCGGGGTAGAAATGGAACAGCGGCTTCTTCTCGATGGGATCCACATCGCGAGCAATGATACGCTCATACACCAGACTCACCAACGTACCTGCGTCATTCTGTCTCACGTTGCAGATACCGCGTTCTCCGTCTGCAATGATGCAGCGATGAGAACACAGCTGACAGTGCACGCGTCCCTCAGTAATCCGGTCGTACAATATGGCTTCGTGCATGGTTCACACCCCGGCATGCTAGCACACCGATTGTGAAGAAAGAAATCCTTTGCTCCCTGTCGTTGGTATCGTACCATCAACGCCATGTCCATTCTGCAAATTGAGCGGTTGAGCAAGGCATTCGCTGCCGACATCCTGTTCGATCCGTTTTCAAGCCAAGTAGCCCTCCGCGATCGAATCGCGTTGATCGGCGACAACGGGGTCGGAAAATCGACCCTGCTCAAGATCATCGCCAATCTGGAACCGCCGTCCGAAGGTGCCGTACGACGGATCGGAGAGGTCCGAACCGGATACCTGTCGCAAACCGTTCGCCTGCAGGGTAAGGGGACGTTAAGAGAAGCCATGCAGCACCCGTTCGCTCATCTTCATTCGATAGAAAAGGAACTGCGACAATTGGAACATGCGATTGCCGACGGCGCGCAAGACTCCGAGTCAATTCATCGATACGACGATCTGCTGCACGAGTTCGAGCGATCGGGCGGATATGAAATCGATGCTCGCATTCGATCCGCCCTCATCGGCGTAGGTTTCACACCGGACCAATTCGATACATCGGTCAATGTGCTTTCCGGAGGCGAAGAAGCGCGGGCCGCTCTGGCGCGCGTCTTGTTGGAAGCTCCCGATTTGCTGATGCTCGACGAGCCCACCAATCACCTCGATTTTGCCGCCCTTGACTGGCTGGAAGACACGCTGCTCCAATTCCCCGGTGCGCTGATCCTCGTATCGCACGACCGTCATTTGCTCGATCGCGTAGCCAATCGAACCTGGGACATGGCCTTCGAAGAAGTCACCGTCTACAACGTCGGTTACTCCCAATCCAGAGCGCAACGGGATTCCGATCGAGAGCGTCGGTTGAAAGCTTACGAGCAGCAAGAAGAAACGATCGACAAGTACAAGGATTTTGTTCGCCGTCACAAGGCGGGGCAGAAGGTTCGCCAAGCCAAGGATCGCGAGAGGAAGCTGGAACGGATCGAGAAGACTCGGATCGAGCGTCCTAAAGATGCCAAACGAATATCCCTTCAAATCAACATGTCCGTACTCCCAGGCAAGAGGGTGATCTCGGTTCGCGATCTGAACATCGGCTTCGACCAAACGTTGTTCTCAATACCCGAAGCCATCGTTTATCGAGGCGAAAAGGTCGCCATTATCGGGCCCAACGGGTGCGGGAAGACAACGCTCTTGAGGACGTTGATCGGTGAGCATCCGCCCCTATCCGGAACCTG
>JAGLYB010000047.1 GCA_023132545.1 Candidatus Bipolaricaulota bacterium | reverse complement strand
CGGAGTATACCCATGTAGCCCATAGTGATGCAAGGACAGCTGTCAAGCTTCCCTAGTTTTGCCCCTGTCTTGGGAAAGCGGTGTACACTGAGTGGCAAGCTGCGATTCTTACGATTCACATACGCGAACCAACGAGGAGGATTTGGGTGTCAGACCGGCGATTGAAGTCCATCCAGCGAGACCTCCAGTTCTGGAAATTCCGTGCTTACGGTTTCTTGAAGAACCTGCGATTCTTCGATCCCTTCCTCATTCTCTTCCTCAGGGGAGCCGGACTCTCATTCCTGGCCATCGGAACCCTGATTTCCATTCGCGAAATCGCCACCAACGTACTGGAGATCCCCACCGGGGTCATGGCCGATGCATTCGGTCGGCGCAAGGCGATGTTGTTCGGGTTCTCTGCTTACATCCTTTCGTTCATTCTGTTCTATCTGGGATCGACGTTCTGGCTGTTCGTGATTGCCATGATCGCCTTTGCGATCGGCGAGACGTTCCGTTCCGGAACGCACAAGGCAATGATCATGGAGCATCTTCGCCTCCGTGGATATGAAGATCGCAAGGTGTTCTATTACGGAAAAACACGCGCGGCGTCTCAGCTCGGATCTGCACTGGCTTCCCTAATCGCAGCCGGTTTGGTCTTCTGGACGGGAAACTATCGCATCATCTTTCTTGCCTCAACCGTTCCCTATGTTCTCAACCTCCTTCTTCTTGCCTCGTATCCTCGCGCATTGGATGGTGAGCACATCGTGCTTTCTGGAATGGGGTGGAGGGTAGTCGGCAATCAGTTTGCTGCCACTGTCCGTGGATTATGCGCCCTGTTGCGGAATCCATGCACTGTGCGGGGATTGTTATCCAGCGCCAGCTTCGACGCGCTGTTCAAGTCGACCAAGGACTACTTGCAGCCGATTATCCAGGCTCAAGCGCTCGCGCTTCCTGTTCTTCTTTCCTTACAAGGAGAGCAACGCACGGCAATCTTGGTAGGCTGCGTATACTTCGTTATCTATCTTGCTACCAGCTTCGCAAGTTCCAGCGCTGGGGCTGTCCAAGCTCGTCTGAAATCGCTGTCACGCGGCATCAATCTCACGCTTGTCATCGGCATTGGCCTGTTGATTGGCGCTGGCGCAGCCGCCTGGTTCAATCTTGACGGACTTGCCATTGCCGCATTCTTGGGTACGTATGTGCTGCAAAACCTGCGTCGTCCCCTCATTGTCGGTTACCTAGCCGATCGCTTCGAGCATGGTTCGATGGCCTCCGGACTATCCGTCGAAGTTCAGCTTCGCACACTCATCATGGCCGGAATGGCTCCGATCCTTGGATGGCTGGCCGATCAGATCGGCGTGGGAGCTGCCATTGTCTATGTCTCTGTGGGCGTCCTTCTCATCACCCCGTTGCTCATCATTCGAGAGGGAAAAGAGATCTAGCTGCCTGCCCCAAGCACCGGAAGAATCAGTCCAAGCTGCATGGTGACGCAGGCTCTCTCTCTTGAAGTCGAGATGTTGAGCTGGCTCCCTGCGTCACCGTGACAGGATGAGTCGGTTCCTTCCGGATTCCTTCGCCTGATACAACGCGGCATCGGCGAGCTGGACAAGCTCATCCGCCTTCTCAACGTTCTGCCTCGGATACGAGGAGGCACCCAAGCTTGTCGTGACGCGGATCGTCTGTGAGCCATCCGTTACAGAGGCATCCTCGATGGCTCGGCGCAATCGCTCTCCGATTAGGCGAAGATCCTCGCTCGACGCAGCGGGCAAGATGGCAAGGAACTCCTCTCCACCGTACCGGATCAACACGTCGCCGTCCCTGAGAATGGTCTTGGCAATTCCCGTTATGGAGATCAGGACACGATCTCCGACAAGATGACCATAGGTATCATTCACCCGCTTGAAATGGTCGATGTCCATCATCAAAACACCCAAGGGGGAGTTCATCCGGACGGCCCGGTCAAACTCCTCATGGAAGCGACTCATACCGAAACGGCGATTGTAGACTCCAGTCAGCGGATCGAGTGCCGCCAGCCGCTGCAAGCGATCGTGCGCAATGGCGTTATTCAGCGCCAATCCAAAGCTCTGTCGGAATAGCTCCATCCGGGTCTGTGCCTCGGCATCAAATGATCCCGCTGTGGCCAATACGACAACCCCCAGTGGAATGCTTTTGTAGGTGGCCGGAAGGACGAATATCTCGGATGGGCGAAACTGCGCGATGACACCGTCAACTTGGACGTCATCCGGCATGTGGATTATCTGGGAGTCTCCCGTGCGGACCGCGAGGCGAACATGATCGCTTGCTGAGAGCGACTCAACATCCTTGAGTCCATGCGAGGAGGCCACCTTTAGTTCACCAGCGGACTCATACAAGATAGCGCCTCCCGAAGCCCCCGTATGTACGATGAACTGACGCAAAGCCTGCTGCGCCAATACCTCCAGTTCCAAATGGCTGGTCAACATCTCCGAAAACGACCGAATGGCAGCTTGCGTCTCCATTGATTGTGCAAGAGCCTCAACCAGTCGGTTGAAAGCCATCGCACTCTCACCGATCTCATCTTCGGAGTCGACCTCAATCAAGCACTCTTGTGGAGTGCATTGGTTCATATCACCAGAGACCGCCATGCTCATCAAGTTTTTCTCGATGTGTGTCATTGCCTTCGCCATGACCTTTATGCGCGAGCCAACGACCATGCGTGCAAGTGAGAAATTGAAGACACCAACTGCCGCCCCTGCGCCGAAGCATGCCAAGAAAAAGGAGATGGAGAGCGAAGTTGATGACGGAACCCCAAGCAGGATGACGAAGAATGGAAAGACAATTCCGATTCCCAGCCCGAATGCAATCATCCATATAGCAAGATCGTGGAACACCTTTCGAGTCAACCGCATTCTTCTGTCACCTCACGAATTGTTCTGATGGCCTATTCTACGAGTTGAGCAGTCTGTTCCCGCCAGCAGCTGTCTCACCACTTTAAGACAATCCAACCTCCGAAGAAAAGATCATCGAATGGTATCTTCGCAAATAGAGATCCACTCAAACCCTGTATGTCAATGCAAGAGGTGTCCGCAACACTGCGATTAGAAGGTCGTTCTCTCGTTCTCCTCTGAATCCCAAGCAACGTGCACAGAAACTCAAGACCTTTCCGCAGCCCAGCAAACGCCAGCGATGCAGCACTTGAAAGGCAGACTGAAATGCTTTCCAACACTCGAATGCAGTACCATCTGTATCCACATGTGAGGGATGCTTCCTCACTTACAGGAGGCTCGCCATGGCCAAGTCGAATGACAAACTGAAACAGAGCGACAAGAAGAAACCTCTGAAATCTATCAAAGAGAAGCGTGCCGCGAAGAAAGCCAAGAAGGCTGAGAAAGAGCAGCAGATCTGATCGGGTCGGAGGGGGCAACACTGTCAAGCGCCGACAGAGCGCTGGATCGAGAGAATCCAGGAACACATCGAGCAACTCGATAATGATGCACACGTCGTCGTCATAGAGCAAGGGGCACAAGATTGGCCATATCCACAAAGAACGAGCTGGCCATGTTCAGCCAGGGGGCATCCAGTACGTTCGCAGGACGATGTAGGCAAATCTCTCTGCGAACGCAATTCGATCAGGTGATGTGTAGGTAAACGAAGAACACTCGCACGAGAGCATCGATTGCTGATGTGTAATCTTGAGAGACTGAAGGATCGATTGCAGGACTCCCCAATGTTGTTTGGGGAAGACCTCCAACGAGGTGTCTCATTCACTTCGTCCGAGTCGCCTAGTCCGGGCGGAGTGCAACGATCATCTCGATTTCCACAGGTATATTGTGAGGAAGGCTTGACGTTCCTAGGGCGCAACGGACATGGCGACCTCTCTCACCGAATACGGCAACCAGAAGTTCCGAGGTGCCATTCATAACTTGCGGCTGAAGAAAAAAGCCGGGTGCCGAGTTCACGAACCCGCGCACTTGAATGATTTCCTCAACGAGATCGAGCGATCCAACGGCAGCTTTGATCACAGCCAGGGCATTGAGCGTAGCCTGCCGCGCAGCCTCGATTCCTTCCTCCAACGTAACCTCTCCTCCGACCTGCCCGACCACAAGCGGAACGCCGTCTCGGATAGGGCCCTGCCCGGACAGGAATAGAAGGTTGCCAATCCTCTTGCTCGGGACGTATTCTGCCCCAGGACGTGCAGGTGGTGGAAGCTGCAGTCCAAGCTCCGCAATTCGCGTCTCAGTAGTCTCGGTGAGCATAGTGCCTCCTAATTCTGCGAGAGCATCAGCCGCTCGATGCTCGTTCATAACGTGCCGTATCTGCGCTCGACTGTTTCGCATCTCGCGTCATCTAGCGATGGATCACCTCAACTTCGGATCCCATACATCTCGCAGCACATCGCCGACGAAGTTGGCCCCAAGAACCAGCAGCATGATTACGACTCCCGGAAGTGTCGCCAACCACCATGCTGTATCGACATACTGTCTTCCGCTGGCAATCATGACCCCCAATGCAGGAGTGGGAGGCTGAAGTCCAACACCGAGGAAGCTCAACGTCGCCTCAAGGATGATAGCCCGCCCGAACTGCAAGGACGCAATGACCAGTACGGGGGCGAGAATATTCGGTAGGATGTGTTTGGCTAGGATCCATAATTGGGAAGCGCCCATCGATCGAGAGGCCTCAACGAATCCTGTTTCACGCAGGGACAGTGTACTTGCACGCGCGACGCGCGCGTATTGTGTCCAAGTCCAAATCGCAATCACTGCGATGATGTTAATCAGCGCTGGGCTGCTGAACGAGATCCAAATCATTGCAACAAGGAAGAGGGGAAGACTGAGCTGGATATCGACGAACCTCATGATCAGTGTCTCAACCCATCCTCCAACAAACCCGCTCACCACGCCAAGGGTTACGCCGATCACTCCTGAGATAAATACAGCCGCCAACGCAATCAGAACAGAGATCCGTGTTCCATAAAGGATTCGAGTAAGCATGTCTCGTCCGAGTTGATCGGTACCCAAGATGAACAGGCCGCTTCCATCGGCAAGCTCCGTGAGCGGAGGGCTGTTTCGATAGCGAAGGTTCTGTTTCGACGGGTTGTGCGCAGTGATGTACGGCGCAACCAGCGAACTCACGACCAGGATACTGATGAGAAGAACTCCAACGACTCCCTTGGGCGTGCTCAGGAGGCGGCGAAACGTGTCGAATTTCTTGCTGCGTTTCATCCTGCCTCCTTTCTACGAGTAAGCGATCCTTGGATCCAGAAATGCATAGCTCAGATCCACTAGAAGATTGAGAAGAATTAACAGCACACCGAAGGTGAGAACGACCCCCATCACAATCGGGTAGTCGCGCCCCAGAATCGCGTCAACGCTCAGCCGTCCAATCCCGGGCCATCCGAACACCGTTTCCGTAGCCACGGACCCCATTAGGACAGTACCTAATTGCATCCCCCAGATTGTAATGACGGGGAGCGATGCGTTTCGCAACCCATGTTTCAGGATCGTCGTTCTTTCCAGCAGCCCCTTGCTCCTTGCGGTGCGGATGTAGTCCTGATTGAGCACTTCAAGCATGCTGGATCGAATCACTCTTGTGAGAAGAGCGTTACTGTACCACCCGAGGCTCAGCGTTGGCAGAACGTAGTGCAGTAGGCTTCCCGTGCCTGATACGGGAAGCCAGTCAAGCTTGACGCTGAACGCAAGCATCAGCAGGATGGCGATCCAGAAGGTGGGCATTGACTGGCCGAGCGTCGCAAAGAATGTCGCTGCAAGATCGACAATCGAATCCCGTTTGATGGCTGCAACCATGCCGAGAGGCAGAGAGAGAAGCGATGCGAAAATCATCGCGCAAACTCCCAGCTTCAAGGTATGTGGAAACGCCGTCGTAATGATGTCCCAGACCGGACGATTCATTCGATAGGACGTTCCGAAATCCCCGTGGAACAGCCGATCGAGAAATCGACCGTATTGGACGTAAATCGGAAGATCCAGCCCCATTAACTCACTCATGTTCTTGATCTGCTCCGACGTCGCATCCGCCGGGAGCAACAGAGAGGCGGGGTTGCCGCTCAGGTGAAGCAGCGAGAACGTGAGAGCTGACAGGATCAGCAATATGAGAACCGCTTGAACGAGACGCCGTGCAACGTACGCAAGCAAGGAGCTTCCTTTCAATTTAGAAAGCAGACTCTACCAGCTGTTCTTGCTGGCAGAGTCTGCCGTAATAGCCTCTTCTAGATCCCGATCTGCCAGTAGTAGATATGCTCTACTGGAACAGGAGTCCAAGTCTTGATCTTGTCCGTCACGCCGTAGATCAGGTTCAGATCCCAAAGGAAAATCCATGGCGCATCCTCAATGAGATATGCGCTTAGATCCGCCCAGATTGCAGCACGGTCGTCCGGATCCAGCGTTTGCTGTTCCTGCTGGATCAGCAGGTCGGATTCCGGACTGTTGTAGTACAGTCCACGGCGTGCGCCATCAATGTGTCCACCAATGCGATCATCACAGTCAGGGAAGCTTCCGCCATAGCTGAGGAGGTACATCTGATGGTTTCCAGCAAGCCAATTATCCCAGTACTCTGCCCAAGCCGGCGCATAGACCTCTACCGTTATCCCGACCTCTTCCAACTGTCCTGCGATTGCTTCAGATGTCTCGAGATCTTGGATGTACTTCCCTCGAGGAGACCAGAATGTGACTGTGAACCCATCCGGGTATCCGGCGTCGGCGAGGAGCTGCCGTGCCTTCTCAGGGTTGTACTCATACTCCATACAGTCGGCACAATAACCGAAATCTGCTAGGGTGCAGACTCCTGCATGCACTGTCGCTTGTCCACCGAGAATCGTGTCGACAATCAACTGTTTGTCGATGGCGTAGTTCATCGCCTGGCGTACGCGGACATCGTCGAATGGCGGCTCCCACGTGTTCATCCCGACGAAGAACCCGCGCGTGCTGGCGATCGTCTCGATGCGCAGATCCTCAGTGGCCTCAATGCCTTCGATCCGTTCAGGCGGGATCTGTCCAACAATATCAGCTTCGCCGCCTTCAAGCATTGCATAGCGGGTGAAGCCTTCCGGCAACGACTTCCGAATAACGACATCCGGGCGCGTCTCACGATCGACCCAGCCCCACCAGTCCTCGTTTGCGACCATGCGGATGTACTCGCCTTGCTTCCACTCGGCGAATATATATGCGCCGGTTCCGACGGGAGATAGGCCGAATGCTTCCGCGCCCATCGCTTCGAAGGCAGTCTTTGGGATAATCTTGACTGTCTCCAGCCGTCCGTAGATCGGCGCGTACGCCTTGAACATCTCAAGGATGATCGTATATGGATCAACGACAGTGACCCCACTGACGATGCTTGTGATCCATGATGAGATCTTCGTGGGTTCGTCTGGATTTAGGATGCGGTCGAATGTGAACTTCACATCATCCGCCGTGAACGGAGACCCATCGTGCCAGGTCACACCTTGGCGCAGGTTGAACTGTATTTGCGTATCCGACAAAACCTCCCACGATTCCGCAAGTGCCGGCAGCGGATGCGCGGGATCCTCCCAATTCACGCGAATCAACGGATCAAAAACATTGTGGAAAAGTGACTGCGAGGTCACTTGCGTGTCATTGTGTGGATCCGCCGTCCATAGATCTGTTCCTCGGACGACCGTGATTGTCACGCCCGAGCCTTGTCCCCATCCGAGGGTACATGCAACGACGACAATCGCCAGCATGACCATTGTGATTCCCATCCATCGTGCTCTCATGGTACCTACCTCCTCTTGCCTCACTTGTAGCTCCGCATTGCCTCAGGATACGTTTCGCTAAGCAGCCGCCCGCCAAAAACCACCTCCCTGATTTGTCTGTATGCGTTTATGTTTTCCATCGGATCACCGGCGAGAAGGACCAGATCGCCCCTCTTTCCGACTTCGATTGAGCCGATCTCAGTTTCCATCCCCAGCATCCCAGCGGCATCAATCGTCGCAGCAGCAAAGGCCCGTCCCTTGTCCATCCCACATTCCACCAGGAGGGCAATCTCATCCGCTACTGAGCCGAGAGTGTCGCTACCAACGCCGATCACCACGCCCTGTTCGATCGCGGCTGCAACGGCGATTTTGTGAGGTTCCAGAACCTCTCGCAGGAGACGGTCGGCGAAGTCTACGTTTCCCGCGGTGTTTTCGCGTGCATGCACATTGGCGATACCCGAGATCGTGGGAACGAACCCGATGCCAGCCTCCTTCAGTGCGCGTACGGTTTCTTCGCTCATCAGAACACCATGTTCGACCGTATCGATACCAGCCTCGATGCAGAAGCGCACACTCCTATCCGACATCGCATGAGCCATCGCACGTCGCCCACGCTTATGTGCCTCAAGCGTCCCCGCACTCAGCTCCTCCAACGTGAACTCCGTGTAGCTCGGATGCTCGCGATACGGCATGCCGCCGATCCCTGCACTGGCCATCAACTTGATCCAGTCGGCTCCCTCGCGAAGTTGTTCGCGAACGGCCTTTCGAACGTCGGAGGGACCATCGGCCTCTCGAGCTCCCGCGTATCGGTGTGACTCATGCCCCCCGGTGATCGCGACCGGTTCACCGGCCGCCACGATTTGTGGGCCGAGGAACATGCCGCTCCGCAGGGCATCGCGAAGACGGATACTGACGTGATGTTTCGATCCTGCATCGCGAACCGTCGTAACACCTTCTGCCAGCTCCGTCCATGCATTACGCAGCCCCCAAAGAACCCGGA
>JAGLYB010000046.1 GCA_023132545.1 Candidatus Bipolaricaulota bacterium | reverse complement strand
CCTCGGTAGAGAAGTTCCCATTTGTCATTACGTAGACGATATCGAAGATCTTGAGGACAAAGACAACCATGGTGGTGGTCACGACGGCCACGGTCGGCTTAAGCAGCGGAAGGATCACTCTCCAAAAGACCTGCCACTCGGTAGCTCCGTCGATTCGTGCTGCTTCCAGTAGTTCCTTGGGGATGCTCTTGTATGCAGCTGAGAGGATGACCATACAAAAACCAGTCCAGATCCATATTCCAACGATGATCAAACACAGATTATTGATCCATGGGCGTTCGATCAACCAGCCAAGAGGCTCTCCCCCGAAGGCGGTCACGATTGCGTTAAGGAGGCCGATCTGTGCGGCCCCGGCAGGCCTGAAGGCATAAACAAACTTCCAGATAACACTGGCACCAACCATAGAGATCGCCATGGGGATAAAGATGATCGACTTGATGATCTTCTCGTATCGAACACGATCGAGGAGGATAGCGAAGATAAGGCCGAAAGAGACGGTGAACGTGGTAAGGATGACAACCCACAGAGCGTTGTTGCGAAAGGCGGTGAGCATGTTCTTATCGGTGAAGAAATGCTTATAGTTCTCAAGCCCGACAAACCCCTCTGCGCGTGCGCTGTACGGTCTCCCGAAGAAGGATAAGACTGTCGTGTGGATCGAGGGATAGACGAGAAAAAAGGTGACCAAAAGAAGTGCGGGAGCAATGAATAACCAGGGTTGCAGCCGTCCAGTGCGCAAGAGTAAGGCCTCCTCGTGTTTCTAAAGAAGCCGTCTGAGGACACAGAAACGTGTCCTCAGACGGGCGATTGTCTCTTGTTTACACGTTAGTAGGCATCGACGGCGCTTATTTCGATTGCCTCAAGAACGGTCTTCAGCGGGATTCCACCTACGTAGTCGAGGACACCGGTCCAGAAGGTGCCGGCACCGACTGCAGCTGGCATCAGGTCCGAACCATCGAAACGGAAGGTCTCCGCCTCAGCTAGCATATCCGCCGCCTTTGCGGTGACCGGATCCGGGTAGATGGACGGATCGACAGTTGTATTGATCGCCAGTTTACCCAGGGCTGCGCACCAGATTTCCTGTGCCGTGGCCGAAGCCAGGTAAGTAAGGAGTGCTCTAACCTCAGGTGTATCGTTGAACGCGCTAATCAGGTCTCCCGCTCCGAGAAGTGGGTTCCCGAAGATCGGCGAGATGGCTGGGAACGGGAAGACATCGTAGTCCTCACCGGCCACCAAGTCGGGATTCGCGTTCTTGATGAATGATTGGATAAAGGTTGCCTGACGGTGCATATACGCCGCAGGAGGATCGGTGAACAGCGCGTTCGGAGAATCGCCGAAGAAGATTGTCAACGCTCCGGTTGCTCCGCCGTAGACGTAACCCGGCGCGTTTACAATCTGTCCGAAGTACTCAAACGCTTTCTCCACACGCGGATCGGTCCAAGATATCTCATGGTTGACCCACTTGTCGTAAACATCTGCTCCAGCGGTACGGAGCATGATATCCTCGACCCAGTCTGTGCCAACCCAACCACTCGCAGCACCAGATTCCATCCCTAGTGCCCACGGCGTTCCCCCGTCAGCGACGATCTTGTCGCACAGGTCGATCAGTGCAGGCCAGCTCGTCGGTACTTCATAACCCTTTGCCGCGAACGCCTTCGGACTATACCAAACCAAGCTCTTCAGGTCAGCGGAGATGAACAGGCCATATACTTGACCATCAATGCTTGCCAGATCGACGAATGCTGCAGAGGATTCCGAGAGATCGACAATTCCATTCAGCGCGATAAGCGCTCCCTGGTCAGCAAACTCCTTCATCTGCCCCGGGTTTGGCATAGCTGCGGCATCCGGCGGGTTCCCGGCAGCTAGTCGCGTAACGAGCACTGCTGGCAGATCTCGGCCTACGCTCTCAATGACAACATCGATCCCCGTCTCTTGCTCAAATGGGATCAATGCCTTCTCGAATGCTTCGAGCTCAGCTCCGCTCCACACTACCGCAATCGTTACTTCCTGTGACAGCGCCATCGCACCAATCGAGAACAGAAGCGCGACAATCAAACTAAATGATAGTAGCTGTTTTCGCATAAGTTCCTCCTTGAATTGTTACTTCATAGTGCGTCTAGACGGTCCGCCTTTTCTCAGATGCACCTCCTTTACTCGTTGTCGATAATCCATCAGAAGGTTGGAGAAGGGCACGAATGGCACACAGCGCCGCCTGCTGCGCCCCGCTCCTCTCACGCAATGCAGCCGGAAGGATTTCCGAAAACCCGATGTACTCCCCTCGGAACGAGTGCTGCAATTCTCGCTGGCAGCATTCGATCAATTGCGGCTCCATGTCTCCCAAACATTTCGCGTGGATGACCGTCCAATCAGGATCGGTGAGTGGGATAATGTGAATCAACGAGGACACGATCCGTCGGGCAATACATTGAACGCCTTGTTCGTCTGTCAACTCAGCCAGCTCAGCGCCATCGACCACCGCATGATATAGAGCGCCGCCATTGCCTCGGCCGCCTAAGTAAACGTTCCCATTGACGCAAACACTGGCACCAATACGCAGGTCCCGTTCCAATCCGGGACGAACCGAGAGGAACAACACCACCTTGTCTGTCCATCCCCGATGGGCAACTTCTGCCTGAGCCATGCAGTGCACATCGTGGAGAATGAGAATCGGCAGCGACAACTCCATCTTGAGGTATTCTCTGATTTGGACTTCCTTCCAGCGAGGGAGATTGCGGCCAACGAAGGACACGCCGCCGTTGGAGAAGAAACCCGGCAATCCGATTCCGACCCCTCCTAGCACTGAAGGAGATATATCGAATTCTGTGAGCCATGCGCGGATTTTAGAAACAAGCCTCCTGAGAACAACTTGGGGCTCGTCTAGATCCTCCCGAATCTGAAACGCCTTCTCATGCAGAATGCGCCCCTCGACATCACAAAGCACAAAAGCTATGTCCGGAAGCTCAAGGTCCATCCCGATGGTAAGCCAAGCTCGATCCTGCACACGGAACACCGTTGCCGGCCGCCCACGAGCTTCTGCCTTGGCCGAGGACGAGACAATCATGTTCTCCTCAAGCAGGCATTTCACCGCTTTGTCAAGCGTAGGCCGGGAGATACCCAGTACGCGTTCCAGTGTACGTCGTGTAGCGCCTTGGGATTCCCAGAGAACCTTTAGGATGGCCAGTTGATTATCTGCAAAGCCTTTTTGGAAATCCATTACAAAAAAGATAGATCAGGAAAGAACGTTTTGTCAAGTCGGAGCCGAAAGCCGCACTGTTAGGTTGTAATAGAGATACGAGAGTATGCATGTTCCGACCTTACGTTTTCAGACGCGTAGAAGGAGTTCACACCTTTGTAATAAATTCCATTCCTCGTGATAAAGGTTTCTTCCCCGCACGGATTACTAAACATGAGCGCCCTACGACTACCATTGGCGAATCGTTGTCATGCCAAGGTTAACACGTGTCGCGGGATTCGAATGGGGAACCGGTTTCTATATCAATCCCATGCCGCCTGAGGAGGCCGCAAGATTCCTACGCGAGATTAAGATTCCCTAGCTGTAATAAGCACGATCCAAAGAGCTGTATGAGCCGGAGTATGTCATAGAACTCCGACTCCACCTTATGGGGAGGAGAGATATCGCGATATTCTGCACCGGAAACGATCTTCGCACATTCAGTATCTTGGGTTCTGAACAACGTTTTAGCGATCCCAATTCACTGGCTGTGTCCGTTGCGTATTGCTATAGCTGCTTCCTCGTTGTATTCTGACTCATTGCAAAATGGTGGTGTTGCACAGAAACAGGCACGTAACTCAAGGAGGCGGAATGGCTGAAGTTACCCTTACTGGAATCACGAAACAATTTGGAGAATTCACGGCAGTCGATGACATCTCAATGGGCATCGAAGATGGTAAGTTCACTGTTCTCGTCGGACCATCCGGCTGCGGGAAGACAACAACCCTCCGCATGGTGGCGGGACTGGAAGAGGCAACCGCCGGTGAGATCAAGATCGGCGAACGCGTCGTGAACAAGGTCCCTCCCAAGGATCGAAACATCGCCATGGTGTTCCAGAACTACGCGCTTTATCCTCATATGGATGTTTACAACAACATGGCATTTGGACTGAAGTTGCGAAAAACACCGAAAGCCGAGATTCAAAAACGCGTTCATGACGCCGCACAACTATTGGGAATCGAGGAGAAGCTTAAAAGCAAGCCCAGAGAGTTATCCGGTGGACAACGTCAGCGAGTCGCCGTGGGACGTGCCATCGTACGCAAACCCGAGGTCTTTCTTTTCGATGAGCCTCTCTCCAATCTCGATGCCAAGCTTCGAGTCCAGATGCGAACCGAGTTGGAAGAGCTGCACAACACACTGAAGACGACAACCATCTACGTCACGCATGATCAGGTGGAAGCCATGA
>JAGLYB010000045.1 GCA_023132545.1 Candidatus Bipolaricaulota bacterium | reverse complement strand
GATTGTGGGATTGCTTGGACCCAACGGAGCAGGCAAGACGACCACCTTCTACATGATGATCGGATTCATCTCGGCTGATGCCGGGCAAGTGCTGTTTGATTCCACAGACATCTCTCGCCTTCCGTTTTTCAGGCGCGCCCGGTTGGGTATCGGATACCTGCCGCAAGAACCATCAGTGTTCACCAAGGCAACGGTTGCAGAGAACATGAATCTTGCCATCGAGTGGCACGCCGGTCGCAACTCGAATCCGAAGCTACGGGATCAACTGCTCGACGAATTCGGACTCATCGCGCTGAGTAATCAGCTCGCAGGCACCCTGTCCTCAGGAGAACGTCGGCGGTTGGAAATTGCGCGCACGCTGGCCACGAAACCCAGCCATGTACTGCTTGATGAGCCGTTCTCAGGCATTGATCCGATCTCTATCGCTGATCTACAGAAGGAAATCATCGCGCTCAAGGAACGCAGCATCGGCGTAGTGATTACAGACCACAACGTACGCGATACGCTCTCGATTACAGATTCCGCCATTCTGATCGATCGCGGTCAACTGATCGCAGCAGGCACACCCGATGAGATTGTCGCCAATCCCGAAGCTCGTCGCGTCTACTTGGGAGAGAGCTTCCGCCCGCTAGAGGACTCCAGCTCGGTTACGTAGAGCTTGCGTCTCCAGATCATGGCACCAAACAGGATCACAAAGGCGATACTGATGGCGTGAGCTGCGCGAATCGGCCCCAACCACAGGCTGTCAGCACGAGTGAAGCTGACAATCGATCGCGCCACCGCGTAGAGGATGAAGTACATGGCCGTCGAGAAGCCATCGCGGAACCCTTTCTTCCGAATGCTCCACAGAAACGCGAAGATAGCCAGATTCAGAAGCATCTCGTAAATCATCGAGGGATGGGTGGCTTGTCCCGGAAATGCCATTCCAGCTGGCGAGCCCGCAGGGAAGCGAATTCCCCAAGGCAAAGTGGTAGGAAGACCAAACGCATCGCCGTTGGTGAAGTTGCCGATTCGCCCAATGGCTTGTCCGAGAATCAAGCTGGGAGCCAACGCATCGGTCAGCGCCCAGAACTGAACCTTCTTGAGGCGAGAGAACAGATAGACGACGAGAATTCCCGCCAACACCCCACCATGGATAGCCAAACCGCCTTGCCAAAGTTTGAAGATGTCCAACGGGTGCGTTCCATAGTAGTTCCAATGAAAAACGACATAGTAGAGACGTGCCCCGATGATGGCAACCGGCACTGTCCATAACAGCAGGTCGAGTAAATTGTCAGTGGAAAGCGCGAGCTTCTTGCGGCGGACCTCCCTGCTCAGCAAGAAAAAGCCAACAGTAATCGCGATGACATACATCAAGCCATAGTACCGAACGGTGATCGAGCCAATCTGAAACAGAATCGGGTGCATGCATCCCCCTCCTTCGTAGTATGATACGAAGTATATGGCTCACCTGACGTGGAAGGAAACTCTGCTGTCCCTGCTTTCAGGAATTCTGACTGCGTTTGCCATGCCAGGATTCGGCGCCTTCCCGTTAGTCTTCCTCTCGCTTATACCGCTATTCTTCGTACTGGACAAACGTGGAGGGTTCTGGCCAGGTTTCGTTTTCGGGGGCGCCTTCTTCGCCATCGACTTGCGGTGGATCGTTACCTTGGCTCGGTTCTATCCCATCGTCATCGCGGGAGCTATTCTTCTGGCCATCTACTTCGCGATCGGATGCGGGATTCTCGGAGCTGCGCTCACCTGGCGCACGCGTTCACGGATCCCGACTTGGCTACTGCTGGCACCGGCTCTGTTCGTGCTCGCCGAGTATCTGCGAACCCTGGGGCCGTTGGGAATGGGCTTCTCCACGCTGTATCAAGCACTGTATCGTGTGCCCTGGATGATTCAGTCGGCGTCCGTGTTCGGGCCCTGGTTCATTTCGGGCATCGTCGTGGCTGTCAACGGCAGTCTGTACCTATCTCTTCGCAACAAGGACTTCCGCTTCGCGTTCCTCGCAAGCGGGCTATTGATTCTGCTTGCCGCGTTCGCCCCTCTGTCACAGCCCATCCGGGGAACCGACTTTCTGCAAGTGGCCGTCGTGTCGTCGAAAGTACCGCAGGAAGTTAAGCTAGACGAAAGAAATCGGGATGATCTATTGGTTCGCTATTTACGGCTTGCCGATGAAGCTCTGGACACGGATCCCGATCTCATCGTGTTCCCGGAATCCATCTTGCCAGCCTACATCCTGCAGGATGAGTCTTTGAAGGATTCGTTCGCAGATTTGGCTCGGCAGGGCAAGACGCAGGTTCTATTGGGAACGGGAGTCTATCGGGATCGCAAGATCTACAACGCCGTTGCCCTGTTCTCTGCAACGGGAGAGCTAACCGGATCCTACGAAATGGTCCGTCCGGTTCCCTTTGGTGAATACATCCCCGGACGAAGCCTCTTGGAGAGTCTTGGGTTAGGATCGTGGGCAAGGTCATTCTTGCCGCTCGACTTGAGCCGAGGAGACGGTTACGTTCCGCTCGCCGAGTTCGGAACACCGATCTGTTTTGAATCGACGTTTCCCGGCCCCTCCCGAAAACTGACCCAAAATGGTGCGCAAGCCTTGATCGCAGTAACAAACGATGCTTGGTTTGATGAAAGCTCAGAGCTGGCCGCCCATTTCTCCTGCGCTGTGTTCCGCGCCATCGAGAACCGGCGATGGGTCGTCCAATCGGCTAACGGAGGAATCTCAGGTATCATTTCTCCCACCGGCCACATCGTGGAATCCTTCAATACAGAGGGCATTGTTTCCGGGGAAATCGAGCTTCGAACCGAGACATCCCTTTACACTCGCTGGGGAGATTGGATCATGCTCCTTGTTGCGGGCGGGCTTGCAGGAGCTTTCTTCCTTCGACGCATCCTCTATAGAAAAGAAAGCGGGGGCAAGATCTGAGATCTCGCCCCCCCCTCCCCTGAAGTACATTTGGAGATCTAGCGTTTGGAGGTTGGAGACACGTTGTTGCCGGTCTCCGTCAATTGGGTGATGACACCAGTGGCAAAGGTGACCTTGTAGATCTGATAGTCCCCGCCGCCGTCCTCTTTAACATAACAGATGCCGCTGCCGTCTTCGAGCCAATACGGACAGAATTCATCGTCATCGGTGGTAATGCCGGTGTTCAGCACACCGAGACCATCGACGTAATCCTCCAGTGATTCAGGATTCAATCCATCGGCATCCATGACGTAAATGTCGATCTCGCCACCAAGGGTTCGCTCTCGGGAGAATGCAATCTTCGTTCCGTCCGGCGACCACGCAGGTTTTGAGAAGCCAGCGCCAGCAGGGAGATTTAGTACCGTACCGAGAACACCGGCAAGGGCAGGTGATGCGTCGCCGTCTCGTCCTGCGTCATCTTTAAGCTCAATTGCCGCGCCCAACGAATCATCCCACAGCCAGATAGAGCTTCCACCCGTTGCCGTTTTGTTCGACACGAACAGAATGTCGTCGTTCACCGGGGAATAGGCCGGGGCGATTGCCCACGAAGGCGACTGTATCGTCAGCTTGGTTTGAGCCCCGCCGGTGGCCGTCATCGTGAACAACTCCCAAGATGCATCAGACGTGCCGTCTTCAGCGTTCGAGGCATAGACGATACTTGATCCATTGGACGACCAGCTGGGTTGAATTTGATTGGACATGGTCTGGACGGTCAGCTGATTCAAACTGCCTCCCGTAACCGTCATCGTGTGAATGTTCCAACTCAGTCCGTCTTCGGTAGCATAGGCGATCTTGTCTCGCGTCCGTCGCACTAGATCCGGGAACAGCTCATCATCTGTGGTGTTTCTCACGGCTCCCTGATCCGTTCCATCGCCTTGCATGCGATAGATGTCATAATCGGCTATGCGATTGGCAGCAAACGTGATCATGACAGGACCGACATTGACAAGACCATTGATCATGCCGATGCGTCCGTCATTGTCGGTGATCGTCAGGAGAACGGTATAGTCGCCATTCTCGGTATATTCATGGGTAATCACATCGGTCACATCCGTGCCCGTGGTGTGAGTCGATCCGTCTCCGAAATCGATCTCATAGGTGGCAACCGTTCCATCCGGATCGTTCGATCCGCTGATATCAAATGTAATCGTAATGGGGACCTCTTGGTCACCTGCGGCGTCTATCACCAGTAGCGCAATGGGGGCTTGACCGAAGAAGCCGCGGCAAGCGGCTAACCCCATCGTCATGAGCGCCAGTAGGCAAATCACGGCGGCAAGTTTCCTGTTCGTTGGGCCCGCTTTGGCTCGTGTCGCGGACATCTCATTGACCTCCTTAAAAGTGCCAGTCTCCAAAATCTTGGCTGGGCCATCGGATGACCCAGCACAGTCTACCCTTGTCCTCAACCGCGTTTGGTGGACGCTGGACTACTGCTGCAGGGGGGTTCGTCCTAGCTGAAGGTGATGGATGTCGTGTCCGAAACTTGCTTCGAGAAAGCGTGTATATTGGGCACACCGAGGAGGCTACGCGAACGTGTACCGTATGCAAGACGAGGTGAGCTTGTTGAGAGCATCACTACAAGGAGATACAGGAGCTTGGGGTGAAATCATCAGTCGCTATAAGGATGCCATTTTGGGGTTGTGCCTCGGCTTCATGCGAAATCGCGCTGATGCCGAAGACGTCAGTCACGACGCATTCATCAGAGCCTACGTCAACCTGCGTCGATACGATTTGGAGCGACGTTTCTCAACCTGGTTATTCACGATCGCGGCCAATCTCTGCCGCAACAAGCTGCGCTATCGAAAGAATCACCCGTCGACGGAACAACCTCTTCAAATTCGGGGAGGAATCGATCCGGCGAAGCTTGTGGGCGCAGAGGATCGACAGGCGAAGATTCGCAAAGTACTTGCCAAGATGCCGTACGGTTATCGAGCGCCTCTCGTGCTCCGGTTCTACAACGAGCTACCGTATCAGGAAATATCGAGCATCCTCTCGATCCCTGAAGGAACGGTTAAGACACGCATTCATAGAGGGAAAGCCATGCTTAAGGATCTATTTGAGGAAGGAGCGTGATCCAGCATGAAAACTGACGGATTGGATAAGCTATTGCAGGACACGCTGAAGGCTGAAGTGGCCGCGTCAGCAGAGAGGCTCAGCGACATGGAGAAACGTGTCGTCATGGAGCTTGGCGAGCGGTGTCCACGATTGCGGGGTTTCCAGTGGCTAGGGCAATTGTTGGCCCCCACGCGAGGAACACGTCTCGGACAAATCGTCGTTGTCGGCGCTACCGCCGCCATCTTCCTGTTTGTTGGCTTGACACTGTCCGATCGCGTTCTTCCAGAAGGCGGAGCACCGCAGGTGTCACTACAGCCACTTCGTTCTGCCGACGGCACTCAGGAGGTCGTGTTCGTATGGCCAGCGCCGTTGGATGCCAAGACGGTTGCCGTGGTCGGTAACTTCAATGCCTGGGAAGGAACGGACTTGTCCGACCCAGATGGGGACGGGATTTGGACCACCAGTATTCCACTCTCCCCGGGACGATATGAATACGCATTCATTGTTGATGGTCGATGGCAAGGACATGATCCTCGTGCCGATGAAGTCATCCAGAGTTTCGGGGAATACAGCTCCGTTCGCTATATTGGACGTGGGGGTGATGGTGTATGATCTCTCGAATAGCTTTCAGATTCTGGATGATAGTTCTTCTCTTGGTCTTGCCCGCCGTGGGTGTGATTGCGCAGATCCCTCTTGTGGAATATGAGCAGGCTTTGTATTCAATTCCTGTCTTCAATCCCGATTTTATTCTGTCCACTATTGAGCTGGGAATGACACAAGGGGATTTCCCCGCCGAGCCGCTCCTGCGTCTCATTGATCGGCTGGCCAGTCATCCAGCACCTTCGTTCGAGAAGGAGGCCATCCTGATCGTCTTGGCTCATGCACTGGGAGACGGATTTCCTATCGAGGGCCTCATTAACAAGGCATCCGAGGGATTGGCAAGAGGCGTTCCCCTTCAGCAAATCGAACAGGGATTATTAGTGCGCTGGAGTCTGCTAGTCCTGACTCGGGAGGAACTGCTGTGGTCAAAGGGCATCTTCAGTGCACCTGCCGGGTTGCCACAAAAAATGCCCACAGCCATTCCCATGCTACGTTTCAATCAACTACTCATTCACATTTCCGAAACCATCGGTGATTTTCTCGAAGGCGGAGGGAGCCCGTTTGAAGGCCACGTATTGTATCAAGAGGTGCACAAGCGCTTGACTATGCTTCAAGGAGTGACCCTGCTTCCTGAAGATGTCGAACTTGTTCTCAACCGCATCGAGCCCTCGGATTTGACACAAGTCGCGTTGGCTGCTGTAAGTTAGGTCAACGCATTATCCACAGAGAAGAATCAAAAGGAGGCGAACATGAAAAGGAAAGCAAGCCAACTAGGAATTGCAGCTTTGTTCTTGATCACGTTTGCTGCATTCACGAGTTTGGGCCAAGACAATGTCGCCCCACTGGGCATTTTCCCCTCCCCCCCTGAGAGCAGCGAGCTTGAAGTACGAATTTGGGTTGACAAGGGCGCCTACCAAGTTGGTGACCCCATCGTCATTCACTATAGTGTGAACAAACCTGCCTACATCTATGTCTGGGACATCTACCCGGATGGCACGGCAGCCCCGTTGTTCCCAAACACATTGCCAGGGGGATCAGACAACTATGTTCAGGCAGGCGAGCATGTTGTCCTCCCGAATAATTGGGTCATTGGGCCGCCACTGGGCACCGAGCGCATGCAGATCCTGGCGACCACGTCGCCCGTTGATCCATTCGCCTTCTTCTCACCGGAGGACCCAGCTGCCTTCCAAGCACAGGTTGAGGTTCAGATCCTCGGCATTCTTCCGGTCACTGAACGAAGCTGGGATTTCACATCTTTCGAGATCGTCGAAGGCCCCCCTTCTTCCTATGGGACGCTGGTGATCAATTCGACACCTTCAGGCGGGTTGATCTATCTCGATGGCGAGTATGCCGGCTATACTCCGCGCACGCTGTTTGTGTCACAGGGGTTCCATCAGATCTCCGTGACCAAGCCCGGGTACTTGGGATGGCAAGCCGCCACATTAATCATTGGAAACATCACGCGAACCATTAACGTTACGTTGGTCCCGCTGTTCCCGACCAATGCATCGCCAACAGCCGACTTCTCCTACTCCCCGGTCAATCCACCGGTGGGGGCATGGGTTCAATTTGACGGCTCTGGGTCCATTGATTCGGATGGAACCATTGTTGGCTACACTTGGAATTTCGGAGACGGATCGATCGACTCCGGCGTATCTCAATGGCATCGATTCAACACTCCTGGCACCTATGTTGTGACCTTGACAGTTACAGATGACGACGGCGCCAGCGATACGATGACACAGGCCGTGCAAATCGGATCCAGCAATCAGGCCCCTGTGGCCGCATTCTCGTGGACCCCGACCCATCCAATGGTCAACGAGTGGGTACAGTTGAATGCTACCGCGTCAACCGATGCGGATGGAACCATTGCCAGCTATGCTTGGAATTTCGGGGATGGATCGACTGGCACGGGAAGCCAAGTATGGCATCGATTCAGTATCTCAGGTACCTACGTCGTTTCCTTGACTGTTACAGACGATGATGGCGCCACTGATTCCACATCCTTGGCGATCCAGGTGGGCCCTTCCAATCAGTCACCCGTTGCCAATTTCACGTTCTCGCCGCCGAATCCTCTCGTCAATGGATGGGTGCAATTCGATGCATCGTCGTCTTCCGATCCGGACGGATCGATCGCGAACTACGCCTGGGATTTCGGCGACGGCAGCACCGGCACTGGAAGTGTGGTTTGGCATCGCTTCACGAATGCCACCATGTATATGGTTACCTTGACTGTCACGGACAATGACGGTGCAACAAACGCTAACACTCAGATGGTCCAGGTAGGTGGTTCGGTGAATGCCGCTCCAACAGCCAGCTTCTCTTACTTGCCCGCATCGCCGGCGATCGGCGAATGGGTACGGTTTGACGGCACAGGATCAACGGACTCCGATGGATCCATCAGCTCGTATCAATGGTCATTTGGAGACGGAACACCTCCAGTCAGCGGTCCCGTTGTCTATCACCAGTTTGCGGGCGCAGGCACGTATATCGTGTCCCTGACTGTTACCGACAATGACGGTGCCACAGATACCTCCTCACAAAGTGTGGGCCTGGGCACGGTGCAGCAAGCGCCGGTGGCTCTGTTCACCTTCTCTCCAGCAGTCCCGGTTGTCGGCGAATCCGTATCGTTCAATGCATCCACATCCTACGATCCCGACGGCGGCGTCGTCAGCTATCGATGGGATCTGGATGGCAACGGCGTGGATGACGTATTTGCCCCGACGGTCAATGCAACCTATCACACTCCAGGCATTGCAATGGTGCGGTTGACCGTCATCGATAACGACGGCTTGTCCTCGACATCGGTTCAAGGCGTCGTCATCACGGCAACGGGAGGAACTCCTGGTGCTCCGGCAATGGGGACCACTCCCGGCGTGTTCGTTTGGGGAACCGATTCCTGGCATCTGACAGTTAACGCTGGTGCCGGCTGGTTTACGCCGCACAGCTATCGGCTCGAACTCCGCTCTGACGATCCATTCCAGAACATCGGCCAATCGTCGAGTGGCGTTGTGGTCCCGTTGGGTATCCTTCCTGCCCCCACAGATGGTGGCAAGACTCTGGTATTCGAGGGGGCACTTCAGACGGGCAGTGTGGATTACGAGTTCCGGGTTCCCAATTCCAGCAGTATCTGGATGAAGCTCGATCTGGACATCGATGGCAATGGTACGCTCGATACGTCCTCCAGTTTCGTGTACTTGCGCCATTCGATGGTTCATCCTCCGACTTCACCGTTTGTGGTCGGGCTTCCTAGCGGAAGTAGCGATGAGCTGACGCCAAGTATCAATTTCCGAGTTGGCTCCGCCATTTCCTATACCGAGACAACGAGGTTCGTCTTCTGGACAACCACGATTCTCAACCTGGAAGCACCGTAACCAATACGTATTCAAGGGACCGCCCATCCGGCGGTCCCTTTTCTTGTTGTCGTCCGCAGAAACTGAAGAGTTCAACTCGTGAACGTGCTCGTTGTTGTCGTCCGCAGAGGCTGAAGATAACAACTCGCGAACGTGCTCGTTGTTGTCGTCCGCAAACGTCAGGCGGTAAGATAACCATGCTATGGAAAATCGTTATCTATCGATCGATTGGAGATTGGACCACCCGACTATTCAGCGCGAGGATTTCTTCGGAAGGTTCTCATTCTCCGCTTATGATGCCGTCCTCATCGATCCGCTGAAAATCAACCAGCGGTGGATACGCGAGGTGGGAATCACACCGGATGGCGTGCGCCGAATCGACGCGCATCGTGATCGTGGTTTGGGCAAGACATTGACCGCGTGGATGGCCAAGCGTCGTTCCGAGGCCGAAGACCTGCTCAAGCAAGCAGGAGGCATCCTTGTCTGTCGATTGAGATCACGCGGTGAGCCGCTGGAAATTTCCTCTGGGTCCACTCCCGCAGAGCATCTCGATCGCTATAGTTGGCTACCCAGCATATCCTTGATTGATCGGCATCATCAGCTGGTATTCCCATCCAATGGGCGATTCGTCCCGCGCCGAGGGCGTGATATTGTGGTCGAGGACTCAACCAGTCCGTTCTCGGAGTACATCGAACAATTCCGCGAATTCTTTGTATACGATGCGGTGTATCAAGATTTGCTGTCCACGCCGATCGAACGATTTGCCCGGGTATTGGCCCGCAACAAGGTCGGAGACGTACTTGCGCTGGAAATCCCATTCGATGAAGGCCGCTTGATTCTGGTACCTCCTACAGAAGGGGTCTCGCCATCACATGAGGCCTCCATTCTTCGTGAGGCCATTGATCGCATGATCGATCGACCGGCGTTCA
>JAGLYB010000044.1 GCA_023132545.1 Candidatus Bipolaricaulota bacterium | reverse complement strand
CCTGCCTCGATACGCCCGAGGATTGTTACGGTCGCAAGTTTTGTCTTTGCCGTATACAGGAAGATTACCGCACTAATTGCCGTCATGGCTCTGACAAAGCTGTAAATCATCCCCGTTAGGAGCGGTGCTTTTACCAGAGGGAGCATGACTCTCCGCATCGTCTGGAAATTGTTGGCGCCCAGACTCAAGGACGCTTCATCAAGGCTTACATCGATCTGTTCCAGAGCGGATAGAGACGATCTAATGCCTACGGGCATATTCCTGAACACGAAACACATGATGAGGATGAAGGCCGTGTTGGTCAGAAGCAATGGGGATTTATTGAACATCAATAGATACCCGATTCCAACAACCGTGCCAGGAATGGCAAAGGAAAGCAGTGATACGCCTTCAAGTATTTTCTTGCCGGCAAACTGGAATCGTTTGGTAAGATAGGCGATCAGCCATCCAACGATCACAGTAGGAACGGTCGAGATCAGAGCTAAAACCAGCGTAGTCTTATACGGCCGTAGTCCATCGATCAAGAATGCTCTGTAGTGACTCAAGGTAAAGGAGTAGTCTATTCCCCACAGCTTGACGAAGCTTCCCAGGATGACCGAACCGTAAAGGAGGACAGTTAGCGCAATCCAGAAAGAAGCGAACACGGTCATCCCCACATCTACTCCTTTGGGCAATTGGAGGGAAGTTTTTCGGCTTCCTTTCCCGGTCACTGTTACGTAGGATCTGCCTCCCACCCACCATTGTTGCAGGAAAAACGTGCCAATCGTCAAGGATAGAAGAATCAAACCCAATGCTGCAGCCAGGCTCTGGTCGTAGCGGCCTATGATCGCGAAATATATCTCTGTTGACAGGACATCGAAATCCCCGCCAAGTATCATTGGGTTGCCGAAATCAGCAAGGGCAAGGGCAAATGAAACGAGAAATGAGTTCGCCAAAGCGGGGCGCAATAACGGCAACAGGACCCTCGAAAGTGTTTGTCTTTGGGATGCTCCAAGAGAGGAACTCGCTTCCTCTAAATCGGCATGTATTCCCGCTAGATTACCGGCAATAATCATGAAAGCCATGGGAGCGAAACTCATTGTTTGAACGATCACTAGTCCGGGATACCCATAGATGAAACCTGTTCGCAGGCCCATCAGTCCATGTGTGACGTATCCCATTCTCCCCAGCATGTAGATCAAGGCTAGACCCAGCACAAAAGGAGGCGTGATAATGGGGAGGATTGAGAAGGGTCGAGCCAGACGACGGACAAACGAATACCTACCTCTGGTTGAAACAAGCGCGAAGATCAGACCTATGATCGTCGAGAAACCGGCTGAACTGACTCCCAGCACAATCGTATTCCGCGTTACACGCCCCAGCATGATGTAGCGGCTCAGATGAGAAAGGAGAAACCGAGGGGAGAATTCCCCTCCCAACATCATACTTTCCTTGAGCATGGTAAGCAGAGGGAGGAGGATGAAGACGACCATCAAGATCGAAATGATCAAGATGGAACTGCTGACAAAGGTGTCTCCTTTGATCACTCCCCTTTGAGTAAGGGCACCTGCAACAAAGACCACCAAAGCGAAGAAATAAATATATCCACCCAATCCGATAATCGCATCGCTAAGAAAGAAGGCGACAGCGAATAACAACGCCCCCAGTACATTGCAACCAAGGACTAAGGCAGACTGTATCGAATTATCACGTGCAAGTCCGGCAATCAACAGATTGCCTATGAGGACGGCAAGAAGGGGGTACAGCATGGGGATACTGCTTGCTGTATGAAAGAAGTTCGTACTCAGATCGAGGTGACTCAGATACTCGATGTTCCACATCGAAAAGGCTCTACTGAATGGGAACAAGAACAAGAGCAGCAAGAGCGCTAGGTTTGCAGCAATGAAGTAACGCCTAGTCGATAATTGCGATATCATGATGGGTTCCTTCTCGTCCCGAGTCTAGCAATTCGGCATGTTTTTGTAGTTTCTCCGGCAAGGGGACAACAGATACACAACACCCTCGTTTTACCTGGCGATCTGCAGCTAAAGGATCTCCCGCAGGGTGTTGAGTCCTGCGGGAGAAAATGCTCGTACTTCTTACTCTGGCCCGTAGAAATAGACTGCGGCGTAAGCATGACCTCGATCATCCCAGGCCAACTCACCACCTACGGTAGCCGTGATACGAACCTCGCTCATCCCAATAGTTCCGCTAGCAGCATCGGGATCTACCTCGTCGGTGTCTACGACCAAATACGCGTATCCGTCTTCTTCCAGACGGGTCGTGAAAGTAACCGTCCCCATCGGCGGAATTCTGATCGAATACTTCCCAAGATCAAGCGCCGGATCGCTACAGGCAACGATGTAGATTGACGAGTTCTTCTTACTCGTACAGACCCACTCCACAGTAGTCCCCTCGACTGCGCCGATGACTTGAATCTCCAGCAGTTGTTCTCCACTGCTGTTATCGAGCTGTGTGCCATGATAGGTGGGGGAAAGGGGTGAGGTTACCCTTACACCCTGTAACCAGGCAATCAGTCGATCCGGGGAATCGTGAGTCGGGGCTGGAAGCTCGCCTCGGTTGTTCTTGTCCAGTGTACCGGCGAACAGAACACAGGCGGTCGCTAGGACTGCAAGTACTAACAATACGGTGATCCTCTTATTCACTGAAGGGCCTCCTTATTAGCAGGCATCTGGAAATCATCTATCGCGATTGCGAGTAGACCTCGGCCGTCCATCTCTCCATCCAACGTAGGGCATTTTCGCCCACGTAGGTGAAGTCGTAGGCAATAAGCCTATCCTTGGCATCGTCGAAGATCTTCTGAGCCACGTCCGGCACGATGGCATTCATGTTTGTAGGAAGTTGATAGGACTTCACACTAGACATGAGTTCCTGAACCTCGGCAGAGAGAACCCAGTCGATGAACAGCTTGGCCAATTCAGGATGTGGTGCACCAGCGATTAGATTCAAGCCTCCGATCTCGAAACCTGTACCTTCTTCAGGGACGATAGGCGTTACCGGATATCCCCATTCGGCGTGCTTGATAACATCGTGCAAGAAGATGATACAAACTCCAAGCTCACCACGGCCGACGAGAACCCCAGGAGCAGCACCGGACTTCGTATACACACCAATGTTCTGGTGCAGCTTCGTCATATATTCGAAAGCTTCGTCTTCGCCAAATACCTGAACAAGCGTGCCCACGGTAGTGAGAGCCGTCCCCGATGTATTCGGATTGGCCATACCGACGTACCCCTTCAGACTGGGATCAAGGAGATCTTCCCACGACTGGGGAATGGCAATGCCTTCTGCTTCCAGAAGAGGGACGTTAACACCAAATCCTAGGACGCCGGAATACATACCGAGAACCCTCAGGTCTCCCACTGGATCACGAACTGCAACAATTTGCTCGTCCCAGTTGGATGGTTGGTACGCTTCAGTTAGTCCTTCGTCTGCAGCTACGGTATGAGGATCGAGAGTTCCTCCAACCCATACATCACCGCGCGGATTATCTGATTCCGCTTTCAACCTTGCGTACGTTTCGGCAGACGACATTCGGATCCAATCAACCCTACAATCGGCGTATTCCTCAAATTTCTCTGCCAGTAGCGCTCCCCAGTTCTCAGCAGCGCTGAAATACATGTTCAAGACTTTTTCTTCTTCAGCGAATCCAGCACTAGTTAGCCCGATTGCCAGAAGCAGAACGACAAGTACCCCCGCCAACAATCTCTTCATTGAATGCCTCCTTGCACCTCTTGCGATCAACATGATACTTTACATAGGGAAATACGGTAACATTGATAGGAAACGGCTTTACCACCTCCTTAAACAGGGCAAGCTCATACGAATAGATAACTACTATAAAATATGGCTATCTATATTCTATACAGTATTTTGATTGTTATTCCAAACGGTTGCACTGGGAGAGCTATGGAGTTACCAAATGCTGACGCCGGGCACTGAGTGCCCGGGGCCGGCAAACAGATGAGATTGCTATTCGGATTCGTAGGTTCCCGTTCGAGGATCGTAGGACGTATCGATATCCAGTCCGAGGTCTTCGTAGGCAGTCACCACAGCAATGGACGGCTTCCCATTGGCGTGGCAGACGAACAAACCATAAGGAAACGCGGAGCCAAGGTTCACGTTGGTGACATCAACACCATCGGTTTCCTCGACGCCTTCCAAGCTGAACGTCTTGACATACGCATGTGGCGGCAGTCGGTCATAGACAATGAAGGTGTCGTTGCCCTGACTCGATGCAATGATGTATCCGCCGCCATCGCGTGCGTAATAAATGGTGACGCCTTCGGCATCGTTGTCATATCCGTTTTCGCCGACGACGGCGATGTGTGTTCCTTCAATGGAGCCATCGGGCTCGGCGTCATAACGCCAAAGACCGCTTTTCTCTTCGGCGATGTAGACATATCCGAGTTCGTCATCAGCCACGGCACCTTCGCACTTCGTTTGATCCCAAGCGCGAACAAAGACGAGACTGATTTGCCCTTCACCGTTGTCGACCAACTCATATTGCTCCACACCTTGGCTGCTGGATGTGGCGAAGGCATAGAACTTCCCAGTGCTCGGGCTCTTGTACAGACACATTCCGTAGTTGGCATGATCCATGGCAGCGCCATCATCGATGCGAGTAAGCAGACGGGTGTCCGGGTCGATCTTGTAGATGCGGAATCCCCTGCCTTGGCTAGGAGAACGTTGATTGAGGGCCACGATATCCATGACTTCGCCACCGAGAGAGAAGCCGTAGCGAAGATCGATGTTGCCTGGTTGCTCCGATCCAGTAGGTGTTTGAAGCAGTTGTATGGTTTGCAACGTGTTCCCCGAAAGATCAAAGACGACGACCATATCTGCTGCCTTATCGGCGACGATGATGGTGCTCAAGGATGCATCTGTCGGATGAATCCAGATGCACATATCATCTGTGTCGTCAATTCCGTCATAAACCAAGGACAGGCGTGGCTGGAGGATGTCAACATCCCCGAACGTAGCAAGAGATCCTGCAACCAATGCTACGGCAATTAGGAAGCAGAGGGCCGTCCACTTCTTGTTTCGGATGTTTCTCATGATATCTCCTTTTCAGGCTGGCAAGCATTATGGATAGCCAACTGATTCAATTCCTTCTCGCCTCTATCGAAGCGCACCTCATCATAATTGAGAACGATGGGGAAGGCTGGCGCATAGTTCATCGCCCGCCCTCCCCGATAATTCCACATAACTAGGGTCGTTCAACTAGTCACGGAGAATGTACACGTTGGGTATCAGCTCTTCGCTGGCAGCTTCTTCACCGGCGATGACGATGAGCTGTCCGTCGAGCACGGCTAGCGCGCATTCCGCCACACGCGACGGGATACGACCGGCGAGCCTTGTGATCTCCATGGTGAAGAGATCGAGCGTGTACATCAGGTTTCCGCCAGATCCGTCACCCGTTCCGACGTACAGTAGATCTCCGATAGCGATCATTCGGATCTTTTCCCAGCCGATCGAAACGTCTTCGAAGTGAGTCCACGTATTCATCTGCGTGTCGTAGATGTTGACCATCATCGCGGGCTCATCGTCGAATTCGCCACCCATCATGACGATCTTGGTGCCAATGACGCCTACACCTTGATCTTCACGCTGAAATGGCTCAATGCTTGCACCGGTAGTCCATTCACCGGTGACAACGTCGTAGATGTCGACAACCTTAACGTAGTTCGGCCATGCGTTGTCGATATCCTCGTCTTCGCCGCTCAAGAGATAGATCTTCGTACCGACCATGGTCGGTCCAGGGGAATCTCCATGACCCATCGTCGGACCACCACCGGGTGTTTCAACCCACACCGGCGTCGCGCTGGCGCGGGTATCCCACATGAAACCGCCGCCCTCGTAGATGACGTCGTTTTCAATATGCACGCCGCCCATCACGTAGATGACACCGTCATACACGCCAGCGTTCGCACCGGCATCGTTGGGTGCGCCGGGACCGATTACGGTCCAGGTGTTCGCTACTGCATCATATTGTTCCACGGAAGCAGAGCCGTCTCCGTCCCATTCCCCGCCAAGGACATACAATACTCCGTCAACGACGACTGCCGAGTGATTACCTCGCGCAACGTTTAGTGGCGCGAGTTCTTCCCAATCTGCAACGGCAGCGACACTGGCGATCAGTACGATGCCGAGCATGGTACATAGCAATTTCCTCACGATTACCTCCTTGATTCTTCGGGCTTGTGCTTCACTGCTGATTGCAGCCGTGAAGATCCAAGCGTTTCAGCATGGCGGTGTCCGAACAGTCAAGCGAGGAATTGTGTGCACGATACCAATTGAAGATCGCCCCATGTGGAGAAGCAAGGGATAACGCGATCCGCAGGTATTGGGTCCACATTTCTTCAACAAGACACTTACAAGCACACATGCCTCCTGACGAACAGGTCGTGCTAACAACGAACCGTAACCGCTATGCTGCAACTTGCAACACGCGTTGCACACCAATATAAGGATTCTTCACGCCTCTGTCAATAGGCGTGTTCATCGGGATTCCGAAAACCTGATTACAATTACGCTATGGGATAGATGGCGTGTGCTTCTCGCTAATCGCAACATCCGTTGCAGGACGTTTTGATGGTTGTGCGAGACCCAGGGCTCCAACGGTATGTCTAGGCCGAACGTATCTTGGATCAAATCTGGAACTCACAACATGGTGCACAACGCCCTGTGGCCGTACAGGAAGTTGCAGGCGCATGCGCGCCACTATGCGCGATATGAATTGGTCCCGGTTAGGACCTCTCGAATGGAAATGCCGGATTGGTCGACTCGAACCTGCGTGAACCCGATGGGCTCATTGTCATGGTTCCAATTGCACGAGCGGAGGACATGCACCCTTGAGGAGCGTACAGCATAGTTGTAGGTCGCTCGATGTAGGTGTCCGAAGAACGCGGCAATCGGAGCATGCGCGACGAGCAAGGCATTCAGATACTCTGAATCACACATCCCCATGAAGGGAAGATAGCTGTGGCTTGCGCCTGCAAGGTAGATCTCTGGATCGAAACCCTTGGGCTGCGGGGGGCAGTGCCCAAGGAGAATCGTAGGTCCGGGTGACTTCGCCAATTGATGAGAGATCCAGGTAGGCTGACCCGGTGGCCGGATATCCTCGGAGCTGAGTTGTCCAGTGTGTTCATTGCTGGTGCCCGCATTGCAGATAGCGACGAAGACGACACCCGCATGCTCAAACTGGTAGTAGTCTGAAGCCTGATCCCCCGTGCCAAAGTCCTCGGGGAACAGCTCTCGAAGGCGTTGCCGCTTTGACCCCCAATCGTGATTGCCTGCGATCGCATGGACAGGGCACGGAGCCTCTGCGAGCAATGATGCGCCGGCGTCCATCCCGATATCTCCAAGCAGAACGAGAAACGATGATTTGTCGGGCTCCTCCATGTTTCGGATCGCGTCAAAGCAGAGGTTCAAGCGATCTCTCCCGTCTCCCAGATGCTCCAATCCGCGACTGTGTCGAGCGGAGGAAGGTGTCTCATCACAGTGAGAATCGGAGATGATCGCAAACGTGAACGGCCTCACGTTGGTGGCGAACCCTTCGGAATAGCCCAAGGACACTTCCCACGGTCGAGTTTCGGGGGCTTTCATCAACAGCCTGGTCATCCGACAGCACCGTTACTAGGCAGCGGGCGGATACGAAGACTGCTCCACAGGCCGAAGAGAGATACGAGTGAAACCAGGGCAAACGTCACGGTGTATCCGATTCCATCGATCAGCGTACCTGCCAGCACGGGCAGGAAGCTTACGATTCCAAGCATCGAGTTCAGGGTTCCCCAGCGAATCGGCCGCTCTTCTTCCGCGACGATGTCAAGGAAGACACTTCTCTTGCCAATGTGCTTGCCACTGTCGCGAATGCCCATCATGACAAAAACGATCGCGAACGCCAGCCCATTGCCAGATGCGCCGTGCTGACCAAATGCAGCGAACAGGACAGCTAGCCCTGGAACCAGTAAGGCTGCCGCCGATGCCAATTGGAGCGTTCGACGGTTGTCAAGCCATCGGCTAAATAGATCCCAGAGGACATTCGAAAGGATCTTGGAGAAGACGAGCACAGACAGGTAGATTCCGGCGTAATAGATGGGGACACCGAGCACTTCAGTCGCGAAAATGATATAGAAGGGATCGATCAGTCGACGAGCTGCGTCGGTCAGCACGAGCGTGATCACGAGACGACGATAGTCGCTATCCCCTCTGAGTAGTGCAGGAACTGCACGCAACGTGCGTTGGAGGGATGCCTTGCCCTTTTGAATCGGGCTGTCGTGTTCGCGAATGCGTCGAAACATGCCGATCGCGAGAACGTAGAAGATGATCGATAGGAGTATGAGAAACGCATATCGCTGGACCGGGGGACCGGAACCATTTGCCCTCAGAATGGCTTGCACCACAAATCCAGCTCCGAAACCAAACACGCCGGCGACCAGGTTTGAGCGAGCGAAGAAGGAACCGCGCATGGATGCGGGAACGGCCCTGCCGATGACATCAAAGCGGGGGACGGATCCGGTTCCGTGACCGATGTAGGAAAGAGCAAAGATCGTGAAGAACATGGGGAGGAGCCATTTCGATGTTGGGAATGTCAGGATCAAGATGGCAAGGATGAGATAGCCCAAACAACGGCTGCTTTCACCAATAACATACAAGAACCCGCGCCGCGCTTGATGCTGTAGGTGTCCACCTACAAATACCTGTGGCAGGAACCAGCCCGCATAGCGGATTGTAGACAGCAATCCAACAAGAAGATTCGACGCGCCAAGCTGGCGAACGAACAGCGAAAATACGATGGTCGGATCGGCAAGCGTCTTTCCGACCTCGCCAAAGGTGCGGTTGAGAATGCTGAAGAAGATGTTCCGACGTTGCTCTGAGATGCTACTCATCTTCATGATAGGGATGGATGAGCCCTACGTTGTGTAGCAATTCCTGGGCAGTTCTTATCTGCTCGTTTGTTGTAAATCCGCGAATTTCAAAAGTACAAATCGCCTTCTCAGGCACAAACGAGGCAACCAGCTCCCAATCTACGGTGCCCAGTCCGGGGGCGATGTGATCCTTCTCGCCGTCATTGTCGTGAAGGTGAATGCCGATCATCCGGCCCGAGAATTGCTCCAGCCACTCCTGCTGTGAGTAGAATCCGAACTCCCGCAGCTTCTCAGAATGCCCCACGTCATGCCAGTATTCGATCGTGCCTGGACGGAGAGTTAGCAGCTCATCCAACTCGTGAGGAAGCGGCACCTCGTAATAGTGGTCCCTGTTCTCCAGACCCAAGCAAACACCCAGCCGTTCGGCGTCATCCACAAGCTCGAGCAGGCTGCAGCGAAGTGCATCCATGTAGGGAGGCGCGGCCTCTCTTCTCTCCTCTGCGAAACGTTCTCCCAACTCAACAAACTCGTTGGAGCAAGATTCGCCTTTCAGGTAGAGCGCTCGCATTCTCTTCTCCAGATCTTTTCCAACAGGCACCTCTCCTGAG
>JAGLYB010000043.1 GCA_023132545.1 Candidatus Bipolaricaulota bacterium | reverse complement strand
AATATCGTGATCGATCTCCACTTCCCCGCGGCGACCAACTGCTGGGAACCTATCGCAACGATGCGTACAGACGACGCTGGCCATTACTCGTTTCAAGGATTGTCCTCAGCCGAACACCGGGTGATCTTGGGCGCGCCTTTTGGCTTCGTCTACGTCACCATGGACATCACACCACAGTCAACGGAAGAGGCGGCAATTGTCGACTTCGTCCTGTACTCGGAATTACAGATCGAGATCAACTATGTCTATCAACCCAATGGAACCCGAACATTGACGGGACCTGGTGTAATCACAGGCACAGCGATGTGGGCAACCACGCATGGCTTCGACTTCGAAGACGGTGGACCGGAGCACTACGAGCCCGAAGATCTGCGCGATCTAGAGCTTGGTCAAGATGGCGGCGAGTTGTTCTTCCGAGTCTTCTACATCAGCGAGGAGGAGAACGGATTCTACCAAGTCTCCGGCACCAGCTTCGTGGACGTCGTCGAAGCAGATGAATCCGGCTATGGGATCCGCCGAACTCCATGCAATGTCGGCGATGTGTTCGTGGTTCGCACGTACGAAGGTCACTATGCCAAACTTGTGGTTCAGGCAATCGAGGAAATGCCACATTAGGAAACGGCAGACTCCCCCACCGGGGAAGTTGCTATGCGACTCGTTGGGTTCATGGGGTTCGTTGAGTCAGTCCATAGTCCGTGGTTCGGTGTCCAAGGTCCGTTATTCATTGAGTCGGAACGAATTTCGGGGACATAGTATGAATTAAGGAGGGGGCAGCTTGTAGTCTGTAGCTTGTGGCCTGTAATGCGAAGGGCAAAGGCCTCGGTTCGTTGGGTTCGTTGGGTTCATGGAGTTTATTGAGTTCGTTGGGTTTCCCCAGGACATCCCGTCTGGGCTATCACTTTCTCGTGGATTTCCTGTTCCTAAATCCGCCTGCCCATGTTCGTCTCACGTTTTGGCCGTGCGTCGAAACGGACAAGCGATCGGAGGAGTAAGCCCAAGAGAATCCGCTTGCGGATTCTCTCAAGCAACGCTTCGCGTTGCCGATTTCGTATCTTTGCGGCGAATTGATTAGGATAGTGGCAACTGGTGAATCTGCGAATCACCAGTTGCTTGGGGAATTCAACAATTGAATTTCCTGGCTAATTTCCACAAGTGAATTCGGGAGGGGTGATTCTGTATGAAACGATTGTCGTTTTTCTTCGTGCTCCTTGCTTGCATCGGAGCGATAGGCTCCAGCCTTGTGGTGGCTGAGCCTGTAGCACGCGGTTTCGGATTCGGCGGTGCGATGGCCATGGCTTTCTTCCCGGACATGACCGGGATCAACACGTTCATGTCGGAGAACGGACTCCCTTCAATGGGCGACTTCCTGATTGGCTCGGGCGGAGGCGGCCGCGGTGGTGTAATCGGCGGACCGTCGTTCGGCGGCGTTGGTTGGGGCATGTTCGCTATGTCTGAGAATGAGGAGATCTATGCCGAATTCGTCTCGGCAGGCGGCGGATTCGATATCGGCGCAGCCATCGGTGGTAATGAACGCTCGGTTCTCACCATCGGAACTGTACTCGGCGGAGGCGCCAATGTGCTTTCGATCTCCAGCTATCTTGTGGGACCAATTGAACCTGAAGGTCTCATTCCCGAACCAACTTATCGGGAGATCGGCTTGGCCATGGGTTTCGTTCAGCCCTACGTCAGCATGTCGGCACAGCTGCTTCCTTGGATGGGGTTCGAGTTTCGCATCGGCTATATCTTCCCTGTGTTCGGAATCGAATTCGGCGACCTTCTCGGCATTCCTGCCCCGTCTCTCAAGATGTCCGGCCCTACGGTCAGCTTCGGGCTCGCATTCGGCGGTATTGGATCGGGCAAGGATCACGATGCTGAGGCCGGCAGCAACGAGCAAGTGACAATCGTAAGCGATGGCTCGTTTGCCATGACCTCCGGCACCGAACTCGTCATCGAGAATGCACTCGGCGATATCGTCATCTCTTCCTATGCCGTCGATACGACTGACACGGAGGCCGATCTGGTGGTGGAATGGCAGGCTGCACGAACAGCCAAAGAGAAGCAGATCGACGAACTGCACGTGGTCATCGATGGTTCCGACCTTAGTGCCACCTTGCAGACTGTGGGGACAGGTCGCGTCAACTATGTTCTGCAGATTCCCACAGGCATCGATCTGAGGGTGAAAAACGGACTTGGGAACATCACACTCGCCAATCATGAGGCACAGACGATCATCATCGAGAACGGCGTGGGCGACGTAAATCTGCAGAGCGTGAACGCTACCGTACTGATTGTTGCCGGCGGCATAGGCGAGATTGATCTGCCTGATGTGGATGCACAGCAGCTGATCGTGAACTTGGGTATCGGTGAGATCGACCTCACTCTACCGGTGAGTACTTCGGCCAGGGTGATCGCCAAAGCCGGCGTCGGAGATGTAACCATCGACCGCTTCCCCGGCATGACCGGCGGAGTTCATGGCTTCTTTGGGAAGTCGGGAAACGTCACATTGGGCCACGGGGAGCGAATGATTGAGCTGAACGTTGGCCTCGGCGAGATCGTCATTGAGATGCAGATTCCGTAGGATGGCTCCTCTTCGAGGAGCGAGTGGAATCGCGATACGATCCCACTGGGGGTTAGCACAGGAGAACCTGGCTTCTCTGCGTGGGGCCTACCTTCAACAAGCTCACGGTATCGTTTCTCCGATTCCGTAACTAGGGCCTAGAACACTCCGTTGATTAGGGGGCGATCAGCGCCTGAGTTCGGACTCGGTTGAGGTATTGGTAGAGCCCAACCTGTGCGCGAAGGGCGACTATGCAAGCCATCGGCATAGCCTTGCCGCGTTTGCCTGAATCAACGGCCTTTGGCAACGTTACGTCATGACTAGGGAACGCACCCGGTGTTCCCATTTTTAGGTCATCCTCGCGCTTGCCTGTTTGGTCGCCCTATAGGTTTCCTGCTGACTTTATGATCCCAACAGATCACTTCGCCTCCATAATCTCCGCTGTCCCGACGAAATCCGGAACTACACCGAACCGGAAGGTACCCCCTTCACGAAAGGGTTCAATGAATTCGAAGTTCTCAAACGAAATGCCACCCGGAATCGGCGAACGGCTGGCCCAGTATTCGGTACGACCGTTGACGCATCCTCGCAGCAACGGGTGAGGATCCTCGGATCGCCACACTTGTGTTGCGATCTCGCCGTAGTACTTCCATCCGATGAACGTACGGGGAGCGTAGTCGGCATCCTCCGGGTTCTCTTCATTCGGCGTTGCTGCGAAAACAGCGTGACCTTCCGGAGTCATGATCAAATCGTTAAGGCCGAAACACACGTGAGGTGCAAAATCAGGGCCGGCGAACATCGGCCAGAAATCGAAGGCAGATCGTGTTCCATCCCGAAGATGAAGCGTTCTCAAACGTGCGTAGTTCCCCATCGTCGCGGTTACGATGCAGGCAGTCAGGGGGGGGGGAGCCTTCCGTCGTGAACGTCGAAATCCCCACTTCATACGGGCGATCAGCCCGAAAAGTGAGACTTAGCACAACCTTAGCGCTACTTCGATAAGGTTCGATGAAGACATAGACAGTCAGGGTTTCGACATCGCCATCATAGCCAATGATGCCGCGGGCAGGGTCAGTCGGTGCGCGTGGTATGGCATCGTCCGGTGAATTCGCGCTCCAGAAGCGGAGACCGTCGACTTCGTCGAGTTGGCTGACTTCCAATTCGGAGAAGCCACGAGCCATCGAGCCCTGAATCACGGGCTCGATGGCGATGTAGTTGATCATCCGATCGTCGGCATGCCCAAGATACGGTGCGTAGATACGCAACAAACCACGAGGTCCCGTCATCGGCCACAATCCGACGCGCAGCCCTTCGGCATGTCCCCCATACGGGTTGGGAAGGGCGCAGATCCGATGGTTGCGCCCACACCTCCCCGACATCAGGAGGGATGAGTTCCTGTTCTTGCGCGAGGATTTGGACGCACAAGAGCATCAAGGCAATGAGCAGAATGAAGACCCGGCTGTATCCTTTCTTCACACGATTTCCCATGATGCGAACAACCCATTCAGCGCATCCTCCTAGGGCTCACTAATCAGCAAGGTGTACTCGAATGTCTCGTCAGAGTAGTAGCCCTCCACGACAATGTAGTATGTGCCTGCGGCGAGCGTCTGCTCGATACGACTCCACGACCCGTTGGAATCGTCGTTATACGCAATCTCCCATAGGTCTTCGTCGTATATGGCCAGCGTAGTGTCATTGGACTCGGATGATCCGGCCCTAGGCCCGGTCTCGAAAACCAAGGCGGTCTCTTCGCTCAATACGAATCGGAATGAGTCGATGTCTCCTTCCAAGCCGATGACTGCCTCGATTAGCAGTACTTCACCAGCGGCCCATTCGATGAATTCAGCTGTCTCTTCGGTATCGTTGGGCTCCACCTCGGCCATCGTTTTCACAGGCTTTGCCGTTACACGCAAGTGATAAGGGATTAGCGCCGATTCGTAGTCATCGGCCTCAACAGTAACGAAGTACTCTCCGGCCTCAAGAGACATAACGATACGACTCCAGGACACGTCCCCGCCGTCATCGTTCTCGGCAAGGAGATCTCCACCGGGCGTATAGAGGACCAGAACCGTATCGTAGTCACCTGCATCGGATTGAGATTCAGTGTTGATCTGAATGAGCGCCGAGGTCTCAATCGTCAGCTTATAGAAGTCAATCGTGTCATCAGCATCGAGCAACCCGTCCGCTCTCCAAGTGGGGGCACCTGCTGATATCGGCGCAAGCTCTGTTGCCCGGGCCGACGTGTTGTTGGGCTCTTCGTCCGCAAGCAATATGATCGGCACGAGCAACAGGATGTAGTTATCGATGCCCTCCAGCGGGTACGCGGTCTCTTCGGCTCGGAGTGCATACAGGCCGCCCGGCTGAGGGCGCAGCAACAGCCGACTCCAGTATCCGTCTCCTGAATCGTCGTCAAAGGCAATTGGAAGATAGCGTTCCTCTGTGTCGTTATATTGATAGAGGATAAGCACAGTGTCTCCAGCTGTTGGGCCGCTCGTCCTAATGAGAATCGCATTATTGTTGCCAGGCAATCCATTCTCAGAAACTTGGAAACGGAAGAAATCGGCGTCTCCCTCCGGCAGCAGTGACGCAGACACTCGAATGCGTCCGGAGATGTTGCCCAAATCGTCGGATTCGAGTAAGCCATCGTTGGACTCGATCTCGACTCCGTTGAAGACAGTTAGAGAGTAGCTCTGCACGTCGCTTCTGATGCTGTCAACGCGAATGCGGTAGGTGCCAGGTGCAAGCGTAGCTTCAAGATATCCGTTGTCGGAGGTAGCGATGTAGGTGTCTTCCTCATCGAACAGAAGGGCGCGAATTTCAGATTCATTGCCCGTGCCTTCAGCCAGGATGAAGAGAGTCGCGTTATCGCCAACAACGTCAAACGTGTACCAATCCAGTTCGCCTGGATGAGCCAGGTCCCCGGCTACGACAAAGGTTGTGAAGGTCTCGGAGAAGGCTCCGAGGAATGTGGCATCGGACTGCGCGGCAAGCGGAAGTGCAAACGCCAACAATAAGGCAATGATTAGAGTTGTACTGAAACGCCGACTTTTCATAACGACCTCCCAAACGAATAAGAGTCTGTCTTTTCCTGCTATCGTCCAAATCCAAGCATGGCTCCCAGGGCTGGCAGTATGGGAAGCAAAGCAAGCCCAAAGAATTCGGTCCAGCCTTCGGGAATGCCAAGCAGGTACAGCAACGGCTCGGTGAACGCACTGGCAAGGCCTCCAGCCAAGCCACCCAGGATACTGCCACCAACATTGCCCTCGATGTCCCAGATTCTTCCGCCGGCTAGCACGCCAGCGGCGGCGCCCACCCCGTCAAACAGAGTCAAGCTGCCAACAACGACCGCCGTTTTCCCAAGCCGCGACTCGATCTGTGGCGTGATTTCAGCGATGGCTGTGATAGCAACAACCGCTCCTGCTAAGCCTCCTAGGGTTCCTAGCCCAAATTGCCCCAAACGCTTGCCTGTTGACGTGACCGCGAGCGCGGAGCTACAGCACAGAATAACAGCAAGCATCGTGATAAAGAATGATCTCATATCAGTCACCTTCCTTTTGCATCACACTGAATAGGACACTTCGGCGATGCGAAAGTTCATGGCCGAATGGATGCGAAACACGAATCCTCGACATGACAAGAGAGGCTGGACACACATGTTCCCCCTAGACCTCGATCCTCGTACCGACAGCGACCTCTACGAAGTTATCACCGAAGGCTTCACGAATGGCGGCGATGGCATCGTCCCCCGTACAGTGACAGGCCCCGATTCGCCGAACCCCCAGTTCAAGCAGCTGGGCGATGACGCGGTCGATATCCTCTTTCTTGTCCTTGTACAGATGAAATCCACCCAGCACGAGCGACATCGGAGCGCCGGCCAGGTCAGTGGCTCTCTTGACGAGCTTGGCGATGCCCATGTGAGCACATCCGGTGATCAGCACGGGGCCATCCACTCCGTCAATCAGCAATGCCTGTTCCGGAATGGCGCGTCCCATCTGCCCGATCGAACGCACACCGGGAATAATGTCAACAGGTCCCTTGACGGCATGTAGATCGATGCCGGATCGTCGAACGCGGTCAAAGCGCCTTGCGAACGCTTTAGGAACGTAGAGATGCAAGCCCTTGTGCAATACCGATGACAATGCGCCAATGTGATCGCAATGGTCATGCGACAAAGCCAGAGCAGCCACTGATTCCAGCACAACGCCCAGTTGCCTGGCGTTATGCTCAAGCACCATATTGTCCGCTCCCGCGTCCAACATGGCAGTAGCGCCATCGGTACGGATAAACGCAGAAAATCCCCAGCCGGGGCGAAGAGCATCCGTTGCGCGGTTGTCGTAAAGAATAGTTATTTCGGTCATCCGAGTATTCCTCCCAAGATCCTAGTCGGGTCTTTCAAACAGCGTCAAGCCAATCGTCATTTCCGCTCCAACTTCAACTCGGATTCCTGCCGCCCCAGCACCGACAAGTCCGTAGGCATAAAAGGCGTTGGCACGGAATTCCAATCTTATATCAAATCCAAACCCAAATGTCGGGAGCAGGAACACTTGCGCCTTCACCCCGGCACGCAACGCAGCCGGGTTATCTTGAAACAGAGGGAGGATGGATCGAGCATCCATCTCGAACAGCCAATCTGTCACCAGAACACCATTGGGGAAAGTCCATGTCGCGTCAAGGCTCGATTCCGCGGTCAAGTCGAGGGAGCTGTCCCACAATGTCGGGATTCTCCAGTCGGCTTGGACATCGAAGGTCCCGCCCAAAGCATGTGACCAACCGCCAATAGGCGCCCATCGGGGACCCCATCCGATTCGGCCTTCCAACGCAACCCGCGGATTCGTGAGGATTGCCCATTCGGGAGGGTGTAACTCCAGCCATCCCCCTGTCGATGTCAGTGCCCATGGCGTCAAGGAAAGATCCACATCGACTGATGCCGACCACCCGTCGAAGTCCAACCCTGTTTCCAAAGAATGATTGGCGGCAAACGTCGGCAGCACCGTGAAATCCGTGTGACTGTTGGTGAAGAATGGATCAACTTGGAACGTCATTCCCAGGTCAGCAATCACCAATGCCCCCGGAGCAAGTGCTGTCGCCCCAATCGTGACCACAAGATCATCCTGTGGATCGCTCTCAAACGGCCAAGCATTATTGTCATCGATCCCCGACACGCCCTGCAATCCAACTGCCGTAGCTGTTGACATCATCATCAGGCCGACAAGAATCACCACTGCTGTCTTGACTCTTTCCATTACATCCCCCTCGATGTTCTCGACTCACTCGGCAAGGACTGAGCCAAAAGCATCTCTAGTTCTAGCTCGTTCTTGCCATTGAGATCAAATCCGGTGGCTTGAAGCAGCAATGCGTGAGACTGGGAAC
>JAGLYB010000042.1 GCA_023132545.1 Candidatus Bipolaricaulota bacterium | reverse complement strand
CGATCGACGAGGAGAAACGGATACCGGTGAGGCAAGCGTTGCCGGATCGCTTCAATGTCGTACATTCGTCGCCCCGTTCGTTCTAGAGATAGTCCTTGATTTCTGCCTTCACCAACTCCGTGATATCGTCGATGGTCACCGGATTCCGGTACATGATGACGTCTTTCTTCCGAATCACGAGATCGTAGCCATATTCGTTAGCCACTTTGTTCGTCGCCTGCACCAGCTTGGTGGTCGCAGCGACCGTTACGTACCCGTCGAACTGATCAAACGCAGCCGTACGTGCCTGTAGGCGATTTCCGAATTCCGTGGCATCGATGGCGCCTACACGAATCGTGGAAACAAGGTTGTTGATTTCATCGATAAGGGGCTGAGCTTGTTCACGCAACGTAATCAGGGAGCTGCGAAGATCCGAGAATTCGCTCGACGCAATCATACGATCGAGCGTACCGGCGGCGGTAGTCATTCGCGCATCAAGAAGCTCTGCACTGAGCACGTAGTAGCGTTGCTGGTAGTCGTCCAAGGAGATAATCCCTTGTGTGTACTCGCTCCCGAGTACGCCAATTTCGTTATTCTTGTCAGTAATCTGCTGTCTGAGATCGTTCACAGCCAAGACAAAGACGGTGAACGCAGATTCAGCGTCCATGTACGCCACTTTCAGTGACTGAGATGCACCTGTCTGTTTCAGCTGAGTAATATCAGCTCGAATCGCATCCAAGTCAGAGTTCCCTACTCCGTCACCCACAGGAAGCACAAACTGCAACACCAGTGCACCAATCGCCAAGATTAGTGCCAAACCTGCTACGACCAACGTATTTCGAGACATATGTTCTCCTCCTTGTTCATCACCGTTCTCCGTAATTATAGAGTCCCAAGTTCAACTAGCCAGCCTAGAACATCTGACCAAATCCAAAATCAAAGATGGGAACCCACGTGAAGTCCTCGTTCAGTGTCCACACGAAATCAAGGCGCACGACGATCCCCGCAGCATTGATCCCCAACTCGAAACCAGCCGTCGATAGCAAGTCCTCAAATCGAACTGTACTCAGATCGAATCCGGCATCCAAGAACGTGGTTGCATAGAGCCCTTCCACCAGCTCGAGCCGATATTCGACATTGGCAAAAACATATTGCCTCGTAGGGGCTCCCGTGATCCCGCGGATCGACGTGGAGCCTCCCAACTCCATTTGGCGCGATGCTGGAACGCGTGTATCCCCCCAACCGCCCCTGATCCGAATTGCCAACGCTTGATCGATATCCGCGGAGATAAGAGACAGCGTCGTTGGGACAAAGTGAGTCCAGGTAAAGTCAAATTTCGTGTATTCACGGCCAGCGCTGAACCCGCCCGCCTTTTCCAAACTCAGCCGGTGCCGATTCCCTGCCGTTGGGAAAAACGAATCGTTGGTGTCGTCATAGGTCAAGGCCAGCTTGACGACATCTGTTGGAGTCCAGTGCGCCTCGCTGGACACGCGTTCTTCTTCGTGGCGGAAGGAGAGACCGAGGTCAGAGTAATCGGCCACTGAGTAACTAAACGACACTTCGCCCCCGAGCGTAATCGCCACAGCCGCAATCTCATCAACAACCGTTTCTTCCGTTTTTTGGTAGAAGTCAAGGCCCACCCGAGAGAAACCAGGAAAATAGGCAACTGTGCTGTAGCCTAGGTTCCAAGCGCTTGGCTTGGAGTCTTCCGTTCCTACCAATCCGCGGTTGTAGCTTAGCTCCAGATCTTGCCCAGTCCCAAAGATGTTCTTCTCATGCAATGCGAGTTCACCGAACAATTCGCCAGTCGAGGGATCAATGGCCATCGAACCTCCGAAGCCGCCCAGATCCGATTTTTCCGTCACAGTAATTGTGACTTCGACGCCTTCGACGCCCCACTCTGGCACGATGTCCAGCGACGAGAAATAGCCAAGCGACATCAGTTGTTGATAGGTCACCATGAGGTCTTTGCGAGTGAGTACCTCTCCGACCTGCAGCTCTGAGTTGCGCTCAATGACATAATCATGGGTCTTTGTATTCCCCTCAATCGTCACTTTTGAAATCTCGCCCTCAGCAACGTTCAGGCGAAGCTCGCCTGCCTCGACCGAATCCACTGAGAACTCAATCATGGAGTATCCCCCGCGGATATAGCGATCGTGCACACCCTCAATCAGCGCAAGCACATCGTAGTTACTGTTGATCTGCGCAGGCAACATCCCAATAAGGCCTGCGAGCAAGTCATCGTCGTACTGAGTGTTCCCTTCAATCGAGACACGTTCAATGGTTCCTGGCTCGTCCCACAACACACGCTCATTAAGGGTCCAGCGTAGCCACACACTGTCTCTGGCCATGCCCGCTTGCGGCTCGAATTTGACGTCTGAGAAAAAGACTGACTGATTCAGATTGCTATATGCAGACTGAAAATCAGCCATCTGCAGCGGCTGCCCTGCAGGAATTTCGATCAATGCTTGGGCAACGGATTCCGGCACAGAATTCAGACCTTCAATAAGGCTGCCCTCATACACTTGCTCCAAGAATTCAATCGTCAGCGTTTCGGACACATCCACGTTGGCCACAGAAACCAGGACATACCCGCGACTCTGGTACTCGGATAACACTTCCTCCAGCCCCGCTGTCAATCCGTCTCGATTGAGCACACTTCTTTTCCGTACGTCATTTCGCCAGAGAATCTGCCGAACCTTGTAGGAAGTCATGATGGGAGCGTCGAACAGCTTGATGCCAAACAGATGGTAATCGCGTCGGTTGATGTTGCCCTCGATCACGATTTCCCGGACGACTGGGTTTTCAACGACTTGAAAGACGACGTGTCCGTTTTCCAGTGCATCGCGATCCAGCGCAACTTCCCCGAACCATCCCAGATCGTAAATCTCTTGAGATGCCGTTCGCAGGTCGGCTTCTTCGATCTCGTCTCCGATTTCGAAAGGAACGACCTTAAGAATATCTCTTAGCTTGATTTCATCGTTCCCCTCAACCGAGAGATCCAATACGGTCAAGGGATATTGGGCGGCCCAGCCGATCGCCGATAGCACGATCAAGGCAACGAAAAGCAACCCCGATATCTTCCTTATCATACCCAGTCCTCCTCTGCCACAAAGCAGTAGACACCACTACTATTTTCCATACCACGGTTCCAGGGTCAAGAATCGGACAACAGTACCGGCTTCGTGTGAGGTTTTCGTGAACGATTGACAGCAGGTTTTAGAAGTCTGGAACTGCATCTCCGGCCGTTCGCAGCTGAATTGCTTCGGCAATGTACTCTGCTCGTATCACACTCGAATTTGCCAAGTCAGCGATTGTGCGGGCCACCCTTCGAACGCGAACATGGGCCCGCGCGCTGAGTCCGAATCGCACAACAGCCCTTCGTAGCAATTGCTGGGCATCCTCCTCCAGCACGCAATGGGCGTCCAAACGCTCACCATCGAGCTGTGCATTGGAATGGCAGTCCTCATCATCTTCCATCCGATCCCACTGAATTCCGCGCGCCTTGGACACTCGCTCATGAACGCAGGCGGATGTTTCGGCGACGCGGGGTCCGAACAAATCATCGGCTGGTACGCGAGGAACCTCGACACACAAATCGATGCGATCGAGAAACGGCCCGGAAAGCCGTTTTCGATAACGACGGATATCGTGCATCGAACACGTGCAAGCCTGGATCGGATCCCCAAGGAACCCACAAGGGCAGGGATTCATGGCAGCAACAAGCGTGAAGGCGGACGGATATCGCACCGAGATTCCGGCACGGGAGATGAGGATGGATCGGTCTTCAAGCGGCTGGCGCAATGTTTCAAGAACCCGGCGATCGAATTCCGGTAACTCGTCCAAGAACAAGATTCCATGATGAGCCAGGCTGATTTCTCCGGGTCCGGGAATCCCGTGCCCGCCTCCCACCATGCCGGCATAGGAGATGGTGTGGTGAGGGGCTCGGTAGGGACGCCGCCATACCAGAGATGCTCCAGGCTCGAGCATCCCCGCCGTACTGTAGATGCGCGTCACTTCAAGCGCTTCATGAAGCGATAGAGCCGGAAGCAAGTCAGGCATACAACGGGCAAGCAAGCTTTTCCCCGAACCTGGAGGCCCGATCATCAGTAGGTTGTGACCTCCTGCGGCTGCGATCTCCAAGGCTCGTTTGGCTTGCAGTTGTCCTCGCACTTCAACCAGATCGTGGCGAAACGACGGCTGTTCCCCAGCGCATAGAGCATCCCGATCGACAGACACTGGTAGGATTTCCATCTCACGATTTAAGAAACGTTGGGCCTCGACCAGAGTCTGTACCGGATACACGGGCTTGTCGGTAGCGATGGCTGCTTCGTGCGCGTTGGCCCAAGGAACGATCAGTCCATCAATCTCTGCCGCAGTCTCAAGAGCGATGGGAAGCACACCGCGCACACCGCGCACCTCTCCGTTCAAGGCAAGCTCCCCGAGCAACAGATATCGTTCCGTGATCTCGGCGATCTGCCCAGTAGCCATGAGGATGGCAATGGCGATGGGCAGATCGAAGCCGACCCCTTCTTTCCTCAGATCCGCCGGCGCTAGATTGGCTGTAATGCGCCCAGAGGGGAAACTGAATTTGGAGTTCTTGATGGCACTGCGAATGCGCTCACGGCTTTCCGATACCTCTTTCTCCGGCAAACCGACAACATTGAAGGTGGGCAGTCCCCCAGATACGTCACATTGGATTTCGATCAGTCGCGCCTCGATGCCAAGGACGACGCCACTCAATAGGCATGCGAACATCAGTCTGTCACCTGAAATGCATCTTGATAAAGACGCATCTTGCCGGGTCGAATGGCCACAACGTCAAAACGCGTCGGCAATTCGCACTTCGTAACCTCCATGAACGCAAGCGCTGCCGAGATGAGTCTCCGTTGCTTGGCACGATCAACCGCTGCTTCCGGGCCGCCGAATCCATCCCCCGATCGAGCCTTTACCTCCACGAAAACCAAAATACCTCCGTCCCGAGCAATAATGTCTAGTTCCCCGGCTCTCGTTCGCCAGTTTCGCGCGAGAATTCGGTAGCCCTTCTGTTTCAGGAAGTAACAAGCCTTTTCCTCGGACTCGTCCCCACGCATCGACATCACAGCCTCCTCAGATGTTGATATATTAACTTGGACGCCCCTTCCCTATCAACTCTGTCCAGACAAATTGCGAGCTGCACTGAGCGGAGATATACTTGCTCAAATCTAGAGAACGAGGACTTCATGGGAACATTCATCCGGAACGTCCGCCGCATCGGGCCATCCAGCTCCACCATTGATCTAAGGTTTGAAGGCGATCACATCGCATCGCTATCTCCTTCAGAGTCGGCTGTTCAAGCTGGCGATATCGAGCTGGACGGCAAGGGCAAGCTGGCGATATCGGGATTCGTCAATGCTCACACGCATTTGGCCATGGTACTATTCCGTGGTTTGGCTGATGACGTTCCACTTCAAGTCTGGTTAGAAGAGCACGTGTGGCCCATCGAGCAGCAACTGCAGCCTCAAGACGTGTATTGGTGTACGTTGCTGGGAATCGCCGAGGGTATTCGATCCGGAACCACCGCATTCATCGATATGTATTTCCACTGCGACCAGGTCGCTCGCGCAGTCGAGGAGTCCGGGGTTCGCGCCCTGCTTTCTTATGGAATGATCGCGCCATCACTCGAGGATCGTGGAACGGCAGAACTCGCAACCTCGAAAGCCTTCGTCAAAGGATGGCACGGACAGGCCGACGGCCGCATTCAGGTCGCGCTCAGTCCGCACTCCATCTACACCTGCGGAGAGGATGTATGGCGCAAGGCCATCGAACTGGCACATGAACTTGGCACACCCCTACACACACACGTATCGGAAACGCGCTCCGAGGTCGATGACTGGAAAGTAAGAACGGGGATGACTCCAGTGAGGTATCTGCAGAGTATCGATGCCTTCTCAGTGCCCATGTTGGCTGCCCACTGCGTTCACGTGGATAAAGATGACATCGCTATTTTGGCCGATCACCCGGTCACAGTAGCCCATTGTCCCAAGAGCAACGCCAAGCTGGGAAGTGGTATTGCGCCGGTGCCTGCCATGAAACAGGCCGGCGTTCGCGTGGCCATCGGAACGGATGGAGCTGCCTCGAACAACCGGTTGGACATGGTGGAAGAGCTACGAGTTACCTGGATGTTACAACGAGCGCTTCACGAGGATCCAACGTACCTGGTTTCGCAAGATGTGGTTGCCATGGCCATCGACGCAGGACGTAGCATTATTGGATTACCCGAAAAAGGATTGTCTGAAGGCGCTCCGGCTGACCTGGTGCTATTCGATACGGATCGAATCCACACCACACCACCTCACAATATGGCCGCCATGTTGGCCTATGCAGCCAATTCGGGAGATGTGACAGATGTCTATGTTGATGGAAAAGCGCTTCTAAAGGATGGAGAATTACGCACGATCGATGAAGAACGGGTAAAATCGGAAGTACGAAGCCTGCTTCATAGGATTAAAAACAGGTAGCCCTCTCTGGGAGAGCGGAACATCCCTTCCTCGGAGACGGGTGATAAGGAGAAGACATGGGACTCAGTCCAGACAGAAAAACGGAAATCGTTAAGGAATTCGGTAAGAGTGACAACGACACAGGATCAGCAGAAGTTCAAATCGCATTGCTGACGACACGAATCAAGGACCTGACAGAACATCTGAATCAACACAAAAAGGACTTCAGCTCGCAGCGCGGGCTACGAAAAATGGTCGGCCAGCGCCGACGATTGCTCAAATATGTCAAACGCCATGACTTGGCAACATACCGCCAATTGCTTGAGCGGTTAGAAATCAGAGGAGTCTAGACACTACATGTACATTCGAGAGAGTATTGATTTCAATGGCAAGGAACTGACTTTAGAAACAGGACAAATCGCAAAACAAGCAGGTGGAGCAGTACTGGTCGCACACGGAGATTCTCATGTCTTAGTCACCGTGGTAACCGCGAAGCCAACACGAGAGATTGGATATTTCCCGCTCCGAGTAGACTACGAAGAGCGGTTCTATGCAGCCGGGAAGATTCCTGGAGGATTCTTCAAACGAGAAGGCCGACCCAGCGACGCCGCCATCTTGACAGGTCGCATGATCGATCGCCCCATTCGTCCGCTGTTCCCCAAAGGATACAACGACGAAGTGCAAATCGTCGCAACCGTGCTCTCGGCTGACCCCGATTTCCCGCCTAACGTTCTAGGCATTTTGGGAGCATCGGCAGCACTGATGATTTCGGATGCACCGTTCGCCGGCCCCATCGCCGGTGTCCGCATCGGGCGGGTGGATGGCCAGTTCATCGTCAATCCCGATCTGGAAACCCAAGATACCTGTGGCGTTGAAATCACGGTTGCCGGCACCAAAGACACGGTGACCATGATTGAGGGCATGATGGATGAGCTATCCGAAGACGAGGTCGTTGAGGCTATCGAAATCGCGCATGCCGCCATCCGCCAACTAATCGGCTTGCAAGAGCAGTTCGCAGCCCGCGTGAGTCCGATCAAGCAGGAATTCCCGGAACAAGCACCCGAGGACGAGCAAACGTTGACGCAGGTTCGCGACATCATATGGAGCCAGTTCTCAGCCATTCACTCCCTTCCTACTAAGAAATCGCGTGACGATTTCATGAGCGGATTGCATGAGCAAGCCATCGAGCGACTGGTACCCGAACACCTCTCCGAGGAAGAAGCCGCAGATCGCACCAAAGCCGTCGCCACAGCAGTGGAGAAACTACTCAAGGCGTACATGCGACAGGAGATCTTGGAGCGAGGCATTCGTCTGGACGGTCGCCGTCCCGAAGAGATTCGTTCCATCAGCTGCGCCGTCGGGGTCCTTCCTCGAGCGCACGGTTCATCGCTGTTCACGCGCGGCGAAACCCAGAGTCTGGGCGTTGTCACGCTGGGAGCCACTCGTAACGATGAACAGATCATCGATCAGATGATGTATGACGGACGCAAGCGCTTCATGCTGCATTACAATTTCCCGCCGTACTCGGTCGGTGAAGTCGGACGCATTGGATCGCCATCCCGCCGTTCGGTGGGACATGGCTACTTGGCCGAGAATTCACTCAAAGCCGCCATGCCTTCCGAGGAAGACTTCCCATACGTGGTCCGCATTGTCTCGGAGATCCTGGAATCGAACGGATCCTCGTCGATGGCTACCGTGTGCAGCGCCTCGTTGGCCATGATGGACGCCGGCGTACCGCTCAAACAGCCCGTTGCCGGTATCGCCATGGGACTTATTGAAGATCCTGTGACCCATCAACGTGTCATCCTGACCGACATTCAGGGTGCCGAGGACCATAACGGCGACATGGACTTCAAGGTCGTCGGAACGCGAGAAGGCGTTACCGGGTTCCAGCTGGATGTCAAGGTCGGCGGCATCAACAGCGAAACCATGAAGCTGGCGCTGGCGCAGGCAAAACGCGCACGTTTGGCCATCCTCGACGAGATGGATCGTGCCATTACCGAACCACGCGAAGAGCTGTCACCCTACGCACCCAAGTTGGCCACCATCGAGATCCCCACTGACAAGATCGGTGCCGTTATTGGCCCCGGCGGCAAGATGATCCGTCAGATCATCGAAGAGACTGGAGCCGAGATTGACATCTCCGACGATGGAACCGTCAAGATCGCCGGACCCAACTCGGAAGCCGTTTATGCGGCTCAAGAATGGATCAAGGACCTGACCACTGAACTCGAAACGGGCACTGTGATGAAGGTCAAGGTTACACGCATTGTCGATTTCGGAGCCTTCGTGGCGTTGAAAAACGGCTCGGAAGGCTTGGTGCACGTATCCAACCTAGCGTCCGGATACGTCGACAACGTTCGCGACATTGTCAGCCCTGGCGACGAGATCACCATTGAGGTCATCGGTGTCGACAAAATGGGCCGCCCCGATCTCAAAAAGATCGACGGCGATGGTGACACCAAGGCGGCTGTCAGCAAAGGTGAAGGCGGCGAGCAACGTGCAAGCGCCCCTGCTGAGAAATCAGCACCCAAGGTGGAGGTTCATGCCGGCGACATCATCGACGGCACAGTCACCAATACAACCGACTACGGCGCATTTGTAGAAATCGCTCCCGACGTCACCGGATTAGTGCATATCTCGGCGCTATCTGACGAATACGTCCGCCGCGTCACTGACGTAGTCAAGCCGGGAGACCCAATTAGAGTGGAAGTCCTGAACATCGACGATCGCGGTCGGTATAAGCTGCAGCGCATCGTTCCTGACTCGGAGAAGAAGCTGATCGAGGACGTAGAGGTTCC
>JAGLYB010000041.1 GCA_023132545.1 Candidatus Bipolaricaulota bacterium | reverse complement strand
GAGGCTACCCAGCCTGCGCCCGCTCCTCAGCCCGAATCGGTGCAACAACCGGAACCGGCACAGCCGCAGCCAGCTGACCCCGTGGTCGCCGAAGAACCTGAGACAACCGAACAGCCGGCTCCTGAGGAGGAACAGCCGGAATTCGAGGACCGTTGGTAGTTAGCGAACTCAGAACCTATGCAAGTTCGTAAACTCTATACCAACGCAACCGAAGCGACACTGGATAACGGACTGCGGATCCTTGTAGAGGAGGTTCCGCAGTCCCGTTCTGTTTCTACCGGTGTTTGGATTCGCGCAGGTAGTCGCGACGATCCTGAGAATCAGTCAGGGTTGGCGCATTTCATCGAACACTTGGCATTCAAAGGCTCGCCCACTCGAGATGCTCAGGCAATCTCGCATGAGATCGACGCGGCCGGAGGACACCTCAATGCCGCCACAGCCAAAGAATCTACCTTCTACTATGCCGACGTTCCCGCCGACGGTTTGGCAACGGCGTTGGACATCCTGGCCGATCTCTCTCTAAACCCGAAGTTCGATCCGAATGACATCGATCTAGAACGCAACGTCATCCTGGAAGAGATCCGAGGCCACGAGGACGATCCCGAACAAACGGCCTATGACCTGTTCAGCAAGGGAGTGTGGGCAGACGGACATCCATTTGCTCGCTCCGTAGTAGGAACTCGCCCTGCCATTGAATCCGTGCAGCCGGCTGATATTCGCGCGTTTTGCGATTCTCTGTATCAGCCCGACAACATGATCCTTGCCGTCTGTGGTGCCGTCAAAACAGAGCAAGTCATTCGACTCGCAGAAGATTTCTTCGGTACAAGATCAACGACCAAGGAACAGGTGCCTAGCAGGACGGCTCCCGTGTTCCAGCCCGGCATGACTCATCACGAGCGCCCGACAGGCATGTTCCATGTCTACATGGGAACCGATGCCCCCAGCGCTGCTCACGACGATCGCATCGCATTGGAGGTCGTCAACTCGATCCTAGGAGACGGGACCAGTTCTCGTCTGTTCCACTCCATCCGAGAGACACGTGGATTGGCCTATGCCATTTCCAGTTATGTCCACAGTTTCTCCGACGGCGGCATGTGGCTGACATATGCCGGCATCGCTCCCGAGAATGCGGATACCGTCATCGGACTGATTCGAGCTGAATTCGATCGGATGCTGTCCAAACTCATTCCGAGCGACGAGCTGGATCTTGCCAAGGCTAAGCTTCGAGGTCACCTGATTTTGGGATTGGAGGCCAACGCCGCCCGTGCCTCTCGACTGGCCAATGCCGTGCTACAACGGCGTGACATCCTGTCACCGGATGAATTGCTTGTTCGCCTGGATGCCGTCACGTGTGAGAGTGCTCATGAAGCCCTGTCGAAGTACCTCCAACCGGATCGACTGAACATCACCACCGTGGGACCTTCTGCTTAGCCTATTGCTCTCTCGAATTCCGAGGAGTACCATGAGGCATCATGGCCATAGCAATCTACCCAGGAAGCTTCGATCCAATTACGAACGGGCACATTGACATTGTGCGGCGGGCAAAGAAGCTGTTTCCCAAGCTCTACGTCGCCGTGGTCGCCAATCCACACAAGAGCTTATTATTCACCATCGAGGAACGTGTGGAGATTACCAAAGCAGCTCTCGTCGAAGCTGGCATCAATGGATTGGAAGTCATCAGCTACAACGGCCTGCTGATTGACTGCGCGAAGAAACATGGTGCCGACGCCATCGTGCGTGGCCTTCGTGCCAATTCGGATTTCGAATACGAATTTCAAATGGCTCTCACCAATCGTGATTTGGCATCGGAATTCGAATCCGTGTTCTTCATGACCGCCAAGAAGTTCAGCTTCCTGTCATCGTCCATTGTCAAGGAAGTTTGCATGTACGGCGGCAACGTCTCGACATTCGTGCCCCAGTCGGTTGAGATTGCACTACAGAAGAAATTGCGGACGAAAAAGTAAGGCGCCTGCGGGCTCATACTAAGGACACGATGTGGTTGGCGTGTCAACACTGTCAATCAGCCGCGACGCAGATGTTGGCTGCATTGGCGTTGTTGGCCACCTTCGTTTTGAGTTGTGTAGTGCGATGCATTGCTCTCGTCCCGGGAATCCCATAGAGTCGCAGCAAATCCGGAAGATCAGACTCGGATGCCAGTTTCATTCCTATCATCAGTCTCACCCAATCATGATCGAGAGACCGGAATGAAGCACACGACGAGCATAACTGACGTAGGCATCATGATGTATCGCTCGGGCGGGCTCTTGGATAGGATGTTCATGATGACGTTCAACGTGAAGTAGCTGGAGAAGACCCACGTCACGATCCTTACTGCCCTGGGCTCAGCCCCCTGGAGCGACCAGATTAGCTCGCGCCAGAACCATCCAAGTTGCCAGTCCAAGGATTACGACGGCTGCGAGACTGCCCTCGCGCAGAGCTGCCGGCAGAACACGATGCTCGCCACCCCATGCTGCCTGGCCAAGAGGGAGCCAGACAGCCAAGACCACTCGAAAATACATGAGCAAAACCAGAATGACGGTTGCGATGATTGCAGCAATTCCCTGTAAGGATTCATGCGTACCCCGCGAGCCCGCCATCGGCATCACGAACAGCAGTTGCTCTCGCAAGCCACGGGTGTTTGTCCGGTAAATCGCATAGTGCGCGAAATCGCGCCATATCATCAACTTACGCTGCGCGTCGCTCTAGCACCTGCCGGCAATTGTGGCATGTCCGCCGTTCCCTCATGTTGCGCTGCCATTCTCGCACTTGATGATGCAGATATGCACAGTTATCCGAGCAACGCAGGCTGCACAGCCTAATTGGAGGTTGAAAGTACCACGAATGAAGATCTTCCCGAAACCCACTATAAGAGGTCAAAAGGCAAGACTGACCCCTGAGTTGGACCTTGACAAATGCGCCATTTGTTATATACTCTGCTCGTTATATAACAAGGAGGTTAAGCTGGCATGCCGCGATCCGAATCGAGCCAACCGAAGGTTGAAGCTCGCACCTGGCCCGGGATTGCCATCTGCTCGGCCCTGCAGATGATCCTATCTGTCGACGAGCTGCCGGGGATTGGCGAAGACTTTGAAGCCTTGGCTCGCGTCATCACTTCTCCACTGGCGGATTCCATCTTCGTACTCCTCCTGGCAAACATACCTGCGGCTTTGACAGAGCTAGGTTTGCTGCAAAGACTATCCGACCTGGTGCCCGAAGAGTTTCTGGAGTGGGTTGAGAGCCTGGATGCTACAGAGATAGCTAGCCGCGCCTGCAACTGGGATCACGAGAAGGCGGACGAACGGTACGAGACCCTTCAGTCTCCCCCATCTTCGCACGCAGAGAGTCCCGTCGAGTGGTTGCGAGCACAGGCTAGTGAGGCTCAATTGGAGCACGTCCGTCAGCTATTAGCTGATCCAGCATCGCTGAAGAGCCTGACTACAGAGACACTCCGGACCTTCTGGAACGATCACTTCCGCGCCATCTAC
>JAGLYB010000040.1 GCA_023132545.1 Candidatus Bipolaricaulota bacterium | reverse complement strand
CCTGGACGACTACGCCGACGATCTTCAGTTGTATTGCCTGCCGTTGCGACAGGCCGGCGGCATGGCTCCAGAACAGCAGGCGTTGGTAGGAGGTCGGATCAAGTCCTTGAAACGCATCGACACCAAGCGCGGCAATCAAATGGCTTTCGTCGTGATCGAGGATGGCAACGGCGAAGCCGAGATCACATTCTTCCCCAAGGTGCTTGATGTCGCCAATGCATTGATCTATGAAGACGCCTTGGTCGGTTTGACCGTGACTGCCGGGCAGCGAAACGGCGACATCAACTTGATCGTCGAGGAGGTTTTCCCACTGTCGGAAATCTCCCAGCGAGCAAGACTGGCTGTTACGCTCAAGCTGGACGGTGCCCAGTTGTCCAAACCTCAGTTGTCGGAGCTCGCTCGAACGTTGCAACAGCACCCAGGGGACGCTCCAGTCCGCATTCATGTGGTGGATACCTTGGGCAGTGTGGTCGTTCTTGCCGATGCTCGATTCTGCGTGGCTCCGAGTCAGCGTCTCCGATCGACGTTGTGTGCATTGACCGGCGTTCTCGAGGTGTCCATGAAGAACGGAGATTCAGGATGAGACCGCCCCTCCATCGAGTTCTTAAGTGGCTGGTTCCCGGTTTGCGCATCAAGCGGTGGATCGCGCTCGCTTTTGTCTCCATGGGATTGATCGTTATCGGCGCCTTGTACGCCTTCGGCGTAGATGTAGCACGGGCTCTCTACCGAGCGATCCCACTTGCATCGTTTGGGCGGAATTCGTTGACGATCGCTCTGATTGCCGCCGGCCTTTCCGGCTTCTCGCTTTCACTCGTTCAGTTGGTCCGATCCGTTGCCAGGGCACTTGCTCCAGGCGTCACCGAGAAACCTTCAGCGCTTATTTACCGGCGCAGAATTCTCGACCGCGGCCCGAAGGTTGTTGCCGTCGGTGGGGGAACCGGACTTTCTACGCTGCTGCGCGGACTCAAGCAGATGACATCAAACATCACTGCGGTCGTGACCGTGATGGACGACGGTGGCAGCTCGGGGCGCCTTCGCCGGCAAGTTGACGTGTTGCCTCCTGGCGATGTCAGGAATTGCTTGCTGGCATTGGCCGATGACGAAGAACGGCTTTCCAACTACTTCCAATATCGTCTGACTGCACCGGAGGAACTGGCCGGTCATGCGTTGGGCAACCTCCTGCTGGTGGGACTTGAACAAGCTACGGGCAGTTTCGATCGTGCGGTGGAAGCAATGAGCCATGTCTTAAAAATCCGCGGCCGTGTGCTGCCCGCCACGCTGGACAACGCTCAGTTGTCAGCCACCATGGATGACGGCTTTGTCGTCACGGGGGAATCGCGAATTGTCTCTGATCCTCGTCGCATTAAACACATGGCACTGTTACCGAACCGAGTGAGCCCCCATGCCATGGTATTGGAGGCCATCAACGAGGCCGATCTGATCCTGCTAGGCCCAGGCAGCTTGTTCACAAGCCTGATTCCCAACCTGTTGATTGACGGCGTTGCTGCCGCCATCGAAGAGGCGGCAGCTGAAAAGATGCTGGTGGCCAATCTGATGACGCAACACGGCGAGACCGATTCGCTCACGCTTGGCGCTCACCTGCGAATCCTCAATGAGTACATCCGCCTTTCCCGGTTCGACCACTTACTGGTCAATTCGGAGATTCCCAGCAGCGATTTCTTGACCAAGTACCGGCACGAAGAGGCGGAGCCCGTCGTCGATGACCTAGAGGATCCGAATGAGTTTGGTCTTATTGCGATTCGAGAAGACTTGTTGGGGACGGCGAAATGGGCGGGCAAGGAAACTGTGAAGCATGATCCTGAGAAGCTCGCTCGCGCCATCGCCAAACATACCCAAGCATTTGCTCAGCATCGACGCTCTTCTGACACAGAGGATGCTGCAAGCTAGAGCCAACTAGCCCTTGATGACTACCAAGGGGCGCATCTTAGCGACAGGCAGCGTGATCCCGGAAGCTGTTGAAGCGCGAACGACACTCTCGATGTCCTTGTAGGCGCCTGGCGCTTCTTCTGCAACTCCACGCAACGAGTGGGTCCAGAGATGAATGCCTTGAGATAAGAGGTCGGATACAACGGTCTCGCCCCAGAATTTCTTGGCTGCTTTTTTCCGAGATAGTGCACGTCCCGCTCCGTGGATGCCGCTTCCGAATGTCTTGGCCATGCCAGCCTCAGTACCTCGCAACACGTAGGATGCTGTGCCCATCGTCCCACCAACGATGATGGGATGCCCCACTGCTCGATAGGCAATGGGCGATTCGTCTCGATCGGGGCCAAAGGCGCGAGTCGCTCCTTTTCGATGCACGAGGAGCTGCCGCTGGACGCCATCGACGCAGTGCGTCTCGAATTTCACATTGTTGTGACCGATATCATAGACCGTTCGGAGTTCCGAGGGTTCGATTCCGAGCACATCCTGCATCGCTCCCCTGACCAAGTGCGTGATCATCTGGCGATTGGCAAACGCGCAGTTGGCGCCGCATGCAACGGCGGCTAGGTAACGCTGGCCTTCGTTGGAATCGATGGGAGCACAGACCAATTCGCGTTCAGGGACCTCAAACCCGTACTTCTCCGTCGCCTGAGCCATCTCCTTGAGGTAGTCTTGGCCAATCTGATGGCCGAGTGCGCGCGATCCGGTATGGATGGACAGCACGATCTGATCCTGGAACAGACCATAAGCGTCGGCAGATTCGTAATCCAGAATCCTCTCGACCACCTGAATCTCCAGATAGTGATTCCCCGATCCCAATGTCCCGACTTGCCTGAACTGCCGATGTTTGGCGCGATCACTGACTACCTCAGGATCTGCATTCGGCATGTGCCCGGCCTCTTCGGTGAATTCCAAATCATCAGCGAATCCGTATCCACGGGAAACGACGTATTCGGCTCCCGTACGCAGCAGATCGTTGAGTTCAGAGACCGACAATCTCAGGTCTCCTTGAGCACCCAATCCAGCTGGGACAGTGCGAAACAGCGATTCACCAAGTAACTGGAGAGAGGGTTCGATCTCCGAGCGACTGAGAGGGGTGGACAGCAACCGCACGCCGCAGTTGATATCGAAACCTACGCCTCCGACAACGACGACGCCTTGTTCGACATCGAATGCCCCAATACCGCCAATGGGGAATCCATATCCAGGATGAATGTCGGGAAGCGCAATGGCTGCGCCGACAATACCCGGCAGCCCGGCGACGTTGCGTACTTGCCGCAATGCCGACCATTGAACCCGGTTGGTTTCGTCCAGCAACAACTGATCAATCGTATCCTGATCAGCGAAGATCGCCCCAGGGACCTTCATGGCCCCCTGTTGAGGCATCCTCCATTCCCCATCATGAATTGCGATTAGATGATCTTGTACCGGCATCCCCGCCTCCTATACATCGACGATGACTTGGACAACACACAGCTCGTCATGGCAACTTACATCCAAACCGAGATAGCTGATGCCCTTGATCTCCGTCCCCGGCTGATGTCGTTGACGATCTAGAACTTCGCCGAGCGCCTGCCCTGTGGCAGAGAAACCCGAGACAGCATTCCCTGATATGGTTACACTAAACTGGCTGAACACAAGCCTTGACAGATCCTTCTGCGCCAACAGTTCTGACAGCCATTCCACCAGGAGTTCCGAGAGAGAAGGCGCACACACTTCAATCCGGTGCTCAACTAGAGGACGAATCTCCTCGATGGCGAACATGAGGGAGAAGAGAGCTCGGGCCGCCTCACAGAACGCATCTTCAACCGAGTCTCCGGTGGCGCGGAATCCCATATCGGCGGTGTGGTCAAGCCACTCGATTGGGGTCATTGTTGCTGGTTCCCCAGTTTCGCGGTGAACAGAGAGGCGTAGACGGCACCTCGCTGCGTCAGCGTACTTTCCATTAACACGATGCGATCGGCCATCATCTTCATCGGGGCGATGGGATTGAGTTCTGCAATCAAGTCGGGCAAGGCCGGGTCTGGACTGTCCTTGACTCTTGCTACAGTCACATGTATCAAGGACTCCTTCTTGGTCCGGGGAAAGCCCAGGTCAACCAGGGCGTCGGTTAGCGCTTGCATGAGACGTCGGAAGGATGGCGGGGGCTCCCCGCCTACCCAAAGGACTCGGGCCCGATCGATATTCGGAAATGCACCCACGCGCTCCAAGCTGCACTCGAAGGGGGCGACGCCTTCGCACAGGGCGCGGCATAGCTTCTCAAGATTGACCAACAGACCTGGATCGATATCTCCGATGAATCGAACCGTGATGTGATAGTTCTGTCGAGCGACCCAGCTCACGCGCATCTTCGTTTGGGCGCGCAGCCCTTCTGCTATGTCATGAAGTCGCCCGCGCAGTGGGTCCGGTATCGGGATGCAGAAGAACGCTCTCATGGTCTCACCTGCGCGATCTTATCACAGTTCATGAACCCGATCTTCCAGCATCTGAACATCAGGCAGAGGGCAACAGCTCTTTACCATGAAGAGCATGAAGGGCATGAAGAAAGGATGAGCGTTGATCATTGTGCCCACATGCGGAGTGGGGTTTCCTTCAAGTTCTTCATGTCCTTCATGGTGGATTCGCTTGGTTTGCGGTAACGCGCTGCACGAGGTCTGAGATGTCAACAAACTCCGGTACTGGACACACGAGGCTCAGCCTGAGGCTTTACGTACGTACCACCGCTTTCGTTGCATTGTTGACTTTCCTTTACGGGCCTACAATGGCGGCATGGTGAGACAACTTCGGATGATGTTGCTGATTGCAGGTTTGTGCCTTCTTCGCGTCGCTACGATGGGAGCAGACATTGTCGTCTCCACTGACGGTGCCGGAGCCTATCACTCGATTCAATTGGCCATTGATGCGGCCAACTCCGGCGACGTCATTTTGGTCAACCCAGGGGTGTATGAGGACACCGTAGTGTTGAGGTCGGGAATTACCATCCGCGGCTCAGGGCCTTCGCACACCATCATCCGTAGCAGCTACGGATATCAGCCCGTGATCCAAGGGCACTCAGTCGGTGCTGTCATCCTGGAAGGGATTTCCCTGGAAAGGGGTTCCTCGATCCTGGAATCCGTCGTCGTCGATCTGCAGTCTTCCCAGGTCGAGTTCCGCAACTGCCGCATCACTGGCGGACAGGATGGCGGCGTTCGGACAACGGGAGTATCTGCCGTCTCCTTCGTGGGATGCGACATCGAAGCAAACCTTGGCTATGGACTACAGATCTCTGGCTCGACGGAATTAAGGATCACGAATTGCCGCATAACGGACAACGGGTCCATCGGTCTGTATCTTGGTGATGCAACCGCGGCTATCGAGAACACGATCTTTCAATGGAACGAGTGGGATGGCATCACACTTGAGGGAACAGCCAGCATGGACTGTGACAAGGTCACGATATCTGCCAACGGGCGCTGGGGCCTCAGCATGCTGGATGCGTCTCAAGCGGATTTCGTTGATTCCGTTCTAAGCACGCAAGCACTGGGTAACATTTCTATCGATGATTCCGCTTCTCTACAACTGAAACACAGCCAGCTGATCGGAGGAATCGAGAGCAGTATTGAGGCGGATGGGGACTCCAGGTTACGCATCATGGATACGCAGATCATGGAAGCGTTTGGTGATGGGCTGCGCCTTGGGGAAAATGCCGACCTGCATCTAGAACGTTCTGTCGTTGCTCGGTGCGAGGGCAATGGGTTGTCGCTGGAGACTGACGGAGACTGTCATCTGCGCCATGTCACGGTGGCCTACAATGGAGGTCACGGACTCGAGTTTCGAGGAAGAAACATTTTAGTGACTCACTCCATCTTTGTTGTCAATGACGGGATAGGCTTGAGTGTCTCTGCATCCTCGGGAGCGAGCCAATCCATGCAATTCGACTACAACAACGTCTGGGGCAATCGAGCAGGTGATTACGCGGGTATCCATCGTTCGTCATCAGATATTTCGGAGGCCCCTGAGCTTGCCAGTCCTGAGGCAGGCGATTTTTCTCTCTCAGTACTTTCGCCTTGCATTGGAGCGGGAGCCTTCGGATCGATGGTGGGGGCGAGTGGCAATCCTCAATGGAATGGCGTGACACAGTTTGAGCTTGGTTTCGCGCGCACGGAAACGAGATGGGGATCTGTGGAGGCTGGAGTCCGATGGGACCCCTCCACGGCAGGTGCCGTGGGCGGACGCCTTGCTTGGGAGGCCGACTGGGGACCCGGGCGGGCCGAAGTTGTCTCATCTTTCACAGGATTCGACCGTCTCCGAATGCAGGGTTCGTTTGAGTATTCGCCTGTTGACGCGTTCGAGTTGTTAGGAGGAGCCTTGACTCCGTCGCTCGGGATGTCGGGAGTCTTGGACGGAAAGGCCTCCCGCTGGCAAGCCTGGGGGAGTGTGGACATCGTCGGGGACACCGCCACGTTGCAGATCGCAAGCTCCTACGAAGGACCAACCGGGATTACCAGGCAGGACATCGATCTGACTTCTCGCAGCTTCTCTCTATCTGGCAGTGCAACGGACCTCACACTTACTCATCTGTCCCTCGGATGGAAAGACGACATAACCCTTGCCTCGCTCTCCTTAACCGCGGGTGTCGATTTACGCCTTGTTCCCGATCTGCATATTACGTTGACTTCGCGCTGGCATTTGCAGGATGGAATCATCCGATTTGAAGCTCGATCCTTTCTTAGGCGGCTGGGCACCACCACCTTTTCGCTGGCATGGAGCGATGGTGCTTCCACACAGGCATCCGTTGCCCTGTCCCTGCGCTCGTGGGAATTCGAGGACGCTGAGGCTCGTGTGAGTGTCCGAGCCGCGAACACGGAGATCAGCGCCTCCTTAGGAGCCAACTCGGAAAGTGGACCTAGATGTAGGCTCGAACTGTTGATCAACACCGACCACTGGTTCATTCCTCGTATCAACCAGCCTCCGATGCCGGCCTATTCATACTTCCCATTCGAGCCCGAGGCCGGTGAACCCATCAAATTCGACGCATCCGCTTCTCAGGATTCGGATGGAGAACTCGATCAGATCTGGTGGGATTTCGGCGACGGTGAAGCGGCCATCGGAAACATTGTTCAACACACCTTCCTTGAGCCAGGCGATTATACAATTACCTTAACCGTCTCCGACGAAGGCGGAGCCGTCACCACGCTGGTCGAGGCCCTTGTCGTCTACGCGGGCCAGACGACACCAGTGGCGGCCTTCACCTGGGCGCCGGTATCGGCAGGCGGCTCGCGGCTGCAGAGACCGCTGAGAGCTGGAGATTTGATTCTTCTTGATGCCTCTGACTCATATGATCCGAACGGAACGATTGTCGAGTACAGCTGGGATTACCAATCTGACGGCATGTTCGATTGGACTACAACCGAACCACGAACCATCGTCGACCCACTGCCTTCAGGAACCTGGCCGGTCACACTGCGAGTTGTCGATGGTGACGGGAATTCCGATGCCGTCATGCGTGTCCTATCGATTGAGGAATTGAAGCCGCCCGAAGCGCGATTTGAGTTGTCTCCCGCCACTCCTGCTGTTGGAGATCCCATTCGCTTCCTCGATACATCGGTTGGTTGGGATGGGACAATTCTGAGTTGGGAGTGGGATTTCGGGAACGGACACACCTCGCGCGAACGCGAACCCATTCATAGATATGCTAATCCGGGTACGTACGAGGTGCAGTTGACTGTCCGCGATTCCGAGGGGCTTCACGATACCGTTCTCCGGTCGATCCCTGTGCAGCTCAATCCAGAGCTTGTACCCATTCAGGAGACGTGGGCACTTCTCATTGGGATTTCCGACTATGCCGAAGTGAAAGACCTCTCGTATGCTCGACGTGATGCCGAGGCCATTGCAGCCTGGCTCCTCGATGCTGGTGTCCCCGCCGATCACATCCGATTGCTGACCGATGAAGAACCTGTCATTCAAGACGGAGGCACAGCCGTTGTAGACGCCCGCCTGGCGACCTTGGTGAACGTCCGTGAAGGATTGGGCTGGCTCCGGCAGATGGCGAAGCAAGATGATTTGGTGTTGATTCACTTCTCGGGGCATGGCTATCAAGGCGCGGATGACAATCTGGATGAGAGGGACGGCGTCGATGAGTTCTTCGTGCTGCATGACACGCGGGCCGCTGCCAAGGATGACACGGCGTTGCGCGATGACGAATTCGGCCGATTCCTCGACCGTATCGAGTCCAATCATGTTCTGGTGTTTTTCGATAGCTGCTACTCAGGCGGCCTGTCTCGAAGCCTGACACCGGGATCGCGAGCAACCGGAGATACCGTTGATGTCTTCAGCGATTTCAAACTTGAGGGGCGTCTGATCTTATCGGCGTCGAGCGAGAACCAAGACGCCTTTGAATCGCCCCAACTGGAACATGGAGTCCTCACTCATTTCTTGTTGGACGGCTTGGGTGGTGCGGCCGATCTGAATGCGGACAGCCATATTACGGTTTGGGAGTTGTTCGAGCATGTGCGTGCCAAAGTACCTCCGTTTGTCCAGGCAGAACGCGGAGAACAACAGCTCCCTCAGTTGATTGGGGAAGGGGAGTCGCGGATTGTACTGACTCGTTCGCAGCTGGCCAGCGCTCTCGATTTCTCCTACTGCCCGGCCATCCCCTTTGCCGGTTCCGCAACCCAATTCCGAAGCGAGACGGACTCCGCTATCGATAGGGAATGTCTCGTCTGGGACTTCGGAGATGGAGACACCGCGATTGGGAAGGATGTCATTCATCGGTACCAGGCTCCCGGGATGGTTGTCGTGCGGCTATCCGTGCAGGGGGATTCTGAGTCGGATCAGGTAAAAGAGCTTCCGATTATCGTCGCTGATTGGGCAACCGTTACTGGGATGAATGAGGCGGCAACTCAGGTGATCGTTTCTGTTGGTCGCCAACATGGGATCAGCGTTGGCGACCGATTTGCCTTGCTTGGCTCAGACGATGAGCAGGGCAATGAACCCGCGCCCTCCCTCGAAGTCACTGAACTGATTGATGAGGACTTGGCTGCTTGCCGGATCCTTGAATCCGTCGAGACGCCAGTTCTGGGTAGCAAGCTCCTTCTGATCTTCAACCGCGACGAACCGCCGTGCTTTAGAACTCCCTAGGTTGCTCCTCAGACCAATCCTCGAAGGAACAGGGGGGGGGTAGCTATTCCTCATGCCAATCCTCAAAGGAACAAGCTCTGCTTACTCCTCCAGCTCGACTGTAATCAGGAAGACACGTTCCGGACGATGGACCTTGAGAATGATCCGATCCCCCGGACTCTTGGAGTCAAGCAACTTTTGCATGTCTGAGCACGTGTTGATCGGGATTGCACTGGCATAGGTAATGATGTCGCCGACTCGCAATCCGGCCTGCTCAGCGGCAGTTCCCTCAACGACAGCAGCGATGCGGATTCCCGCGCCTTCCGTTTCCTGGCATTGGATTCCTAGCATGACGCGATCCCGAGAGTAATCAAACGTCAAGGTTTCTACGGGGCTTGTCGTGACAGATACAAAGGGGATGACTACTGTAGGTTGATCAATCATCTCTCCAGCCTCCGTTCCTTTCCGATTCTCGTCGGCAAACGGATCGGCCAGATATACCGCAAGCTGGATCGTACCGCGGAGCGGCTCCAGGGTTGAATGCGACTGAGAAGGCGTGGTAAATTCGAACTGCAACGCTTCTTCGGTGCTCACCTGCCACCCAGAGATGGCCACAGTCTGGAACGGTCGAAGAATCCACTTCCGATCCGTTGCGTCTCCGACAATGGGGGCGTTGCCGTTGGTATTCAGGCCGTCGATCGCCAGAACGATTCCAAGATACCCTGAAGTCAGGTTCCTGAGTTGAATTCGATAGGGACGCCCCAGCAATGGATCGAGGTCATATCTGGCCTCCCTGACGTAGTAGAAACGTTCAAGGGCGTTGCAGGATCCTCTTTCTGATCCACCCAAATCCGGAGCGGTATCGCATGTTGCCAAGACATCGGCCACCGCTTGGTCATCTTCCACGGATAGTTGAAGAACCCGAGTCGTCAGTAGTTCCTCTTCCATGGCGTTCCAGGTTCCCCAGTGCAAGATGCCCCAGGATTCGAACGCCTCCACTTCGACGACCACAAACTGCCCGGTGGCTGCAAACAGCCCGATCCCGTAAATCAAACATCCCGCTAGCAGTGTTAATAGTATTCTTCGCATTGAGAACTCCCCCTTCATCCTGTCCAGTGATCCATTATGGCAAACGACGGGGATGCTGCCCAGTTCTACTTGGGCAGGGTGACGCCGGCTTGGTTCTGATACCCGCCACCGGATTCCTTCTCGGCATAGGTGCGATTGGGACGCCGTCCGCGGAAGAACACGACTTGCGCGATGCCTTGCCCTACGTGAAGACGGATCGGATAGGGGGAAACGTTGGCTAGTTCGAGGGTCAGGATTCCTTTCCATCCCGGCTCCAAAGGCGTCACGTTGACCAGCAAGCCGCATCGAGCATACGAACTCTTGCCCCAACATACGCCGCAGATATCATCGGGCATGTTGAACCACTCCACCGATTCCGAGAGCACTTGCGAACCGGGGAGCAACTCAAGTGTGTCCTCGGCGATGTACTCGCGGAAATGATGCGTCGGGAAGTCTATTGGGTCGAGGACTTGGTTCACGCCGCCCAGCGGAACCAGGAACCGTTTACCCAAGCGCAAGTCGTATCCGAAGCTTCCCAGACCATAGGAGGGCTTCCCTCGTTGCTCGGGAATGAAGCGATCAAGCATCGGCGGGTCGGTCGAACACAGTTCAGTAATCTCGTGGTCACAAAGTACACCATACATGGTCATTCGCAAGCCCCCTCGTCCAGTAGTTCCGGGTGTTCCGTCTGCCGAAGGACTTCATTGATGAAGGTCCGCCATTCCGCCAAACGGTGTGTTCTTCGTTGTCGAATCATGCGTTGGAGAATCATGTAGTTCAAACAGACAATTCGCCGCTGCAAGAAAGACTCCGGCAAGTCGTGTTTCACGGATTGCCATTGTTCATCAGCGATGAGCGCGTTGAGGTGCTGCAGATGCGCGGTCGGGATCGGATGCTCAAAATCATCTTGCTGAAGAGGTCGGGTCGTTATCGTATGCATAGTGGATTCGGACTGCTTGGTTACGCCGATGCGATAGGTATCGAATTGCTGCCAGAAATACCTGGCTGCATCAATGTCCATCCACACCGCGATTGTCTCAAGGAACTTGTTGTGTCCGTCTCCTTTGAATCGGAGCTTCTCGGCCACGGCAGCCATGCGCTCGGAATCCTGGTTGTATGATAAGCACAGCCCGAGAAGGGCCGACGAATAACCATGTTCTTCGATAATGCGAATTTTCATGCCTCTCCTTGAATCTCTATGTTTCGGCTTCCCGGTTGTCGGAGTGTGATCCCTCGTTGACACAATGGACAACTCTCAGGTGCAAACGTGGGAATCTTGAGTTGCAGCAACGAGTCTATCGGAAGGTCATCCAAGCGGTGCACATCCGAGCGATCGACCATCGCGCAGACAGCGACCGGCTGAACTCCCAGATGATGGAGGACCTCCAGAAGCTCTCGTGTCGTCTTGCCGGTGGTAATGACGTCCTCCACGATGCAGATACGTTCTTTCGGCTGTAGCGAAAACCCTCTTCGAAAGACGAATGATCCATCTCGACCACGTTCCGGAAACGCAAACGGGACGTTCAGATGCCTGGCGACTTCATATCCGATCAGCAATCCCCCCAAAGGCGGAGCGACCACTCGATCGACGGGCACGTCAATGACTTTCGCAATCGCTTGTCCCAGCAAGGATGCCGTTTCCGGATGCTCCAGCGCTCTCGCACACTGGATGTAGCGCTCGGAGTGTCTGCCCGAGGAAAGCAGAAAATGGCCGTCTTGGATGGCCCCCGTCGACTGGAGCAATTCAATCCATCGATCCCGTTCACCCATTTCTCGCCTCCTGAATCTCTCGTTTCATGCTCTCCGCCTCTTGCCTTGGCTCCGGTGCGAACAAGATGGATCGAGACACATTGACCACCATCAATCGATCCTGCTGCACCCCAGCAAAGAAGGTCGCCGCCTGGCCACCCTGCGCACCCAATCCTGGCACCAACCAAGGCAGGTCGGATGCGACCGTGTCGAATGTCTTGACAGAATCTGTCCGCGTAGCTCCTACGACCAAGCCCAGCTGATCGGGAAATCGGGCATTCAGCTCCGAAGCTAGGGCGGCAACGCACTCGGACAGCGCAGGCTCACCGTGATCCACGATGCGGCGCGAGCTTGGGTTTGAGGGCAATGCGACCAAGAAGGCAAACCCTCTTTGTTCCAAGAACGGAACGATCGCGTCTTCTCCCATGTAGGGAACCAGCGTGATTGCGTCTGCTGCGAGGACATCAAAAGCTGCAGTGGCATAGGCAGCGGCCGTTGATGCGATGTCGCCTCGCTTTGCATCCAGGATTACGGGTCGGCCCGCTTGGTGTGCTCGATCGATGATGTGTTCGAGAAGCTGCCATCCCGGGGCCCCAAGGGTTTCGTAGAATGCGCTGTTCGGTTTATATGCGCAAGCGTGGTCGACTGTCTCGTCGATAATCCATTCCAGGAATGCCTGGATCCCGGTTATCGTACGACCAAACCGGCTGGGAATCAGATCTAAATGCGGGTCAAGCCCCACGCACAGGCTTCCGTTGGATTCGGTAATCGCTTTCCTTAATTTCTCAATGAACATCGAACCCTCCTGAATGCGCCAATCCAATGATCTCTTGGACAGATACCATCTCACGTTCGTCGAGCCACTTGTCCAGCTCGACGGCAAGCTTTTGGGGAAGCTCGGGGTCCACCATGAGCCCGAATCCGATGCCAATGAAGTCGGCGCCCGCCATCAGCATCTCGATGGCGCTCCCAAGATCAGACACCCCACCGGTTCCGATAATGACGGCCTCTGGAAAAGCGCTTCGAGCTTCGAATACACGCGCTAGGGAAACAGGAAGAATCGCCGGGCCGCTCAATCCCCCATACGTGCGGCTCAAGAACGGCCGTCCCGTAGTCCAGTCAATACGTAGGCCACGAACTGAGTTGATGAGAGTCAGACCGGCCGCACCCACACTCAGAGCACTCTCGCTGGAATTTAGCAGGTTACCAGTATCGCCCGGCAGTTTGACAAGCACGGGAATCGACGTCACTCCAACTGCTGCACGTACGTACTCCCTAACTGCGCTTGCATCGGCGCCAGTGATCTTCCCGCCAATATTGGGACACGAGAGGTTGAGTTCGATGGCGTCAAAGCCTGAAAGCTTTGCCGCTTTGACCGCAAGCGTCTCCATCTCGCCAGGTGATGTCGCTGCCAGGCTTAAAATGCGCCGCAACGGAAGCTCCCGCATCTGCGAGTGAGCCAACCGAGCGAAGGCATCGATGCCGGGATTCTCTAGCCCAATCGAATTGAGCGCTCCCGAAGGGCAATCGACCAGCCGTGGTTGGTCATTTCCGGTCCTCGGTTCGATGGTGATTGTCTTGGTGGTAATCGCGCCGATTCGGGGCAGGTCCAATGCAGGAGCCAACTCGACGCCAAATCCCGCCGGCCCTGACGCGAGGATAATGGGAGATGCGAATTGGGCGTCCAGTCGCTTGAGTACTAGATCAGCCATGGCAACTCCTCAAGCGCAAATAGCGGGCCTTCTTTGCAGATTCGTTGCATCCCGGTTGAGGTGTGAATGCTGCATCCGAGGCATGTTCCGACACCACATCCGATACGCGCTTCGAGTGATACATACACATCGGGTTGTTGGCGATATTCTTGAGCCAGAAGGCGAAGCATGGGCTCGGGGCCGCAGGCCAGGATTCCCAATCCAGGGCGCCAGATGGATCTCAGCTGCTCGTGCGCACGCAAACCAGTCGTACTCTCGACAGTTAGTTCGATTTCGTTGAGCAAGCCGCAGGCGTCTTCGGTACGAAATCCATACACCTCTCCAGCAACATGATTCGGATACTGCCTGCGAAAATGTAGAAGCGGCGCCGCCCCACTTCCTCCGCCAACGAGGATGTATTTGCGATCGAGAGAAATCTTGTCGGCGTATGGCGTTCCATAGGGCCCCCGCACCTCGAAGACCGTGCCCATCGGTGCCGTCCTGAATTTCTCGCGTACCCTTCCTGCCGTTTTGACGAACAGTTCGAGTCCGAGATCGCTGCTCGACATCACGGAAAATGCCCGTGGCAGGCAAGGATCGTCCGAGTATCGAACTAGAACGAATTGTCCTACCGCAACATCGGATGGTAATTCCGGTCCACGCAACAGAACTCGCGCATAACGCTCCGAGGTTCTTCGATCGATAAGCTGCGCTTGTTGCCAAAAAAAACGTGACCCGCTGTGGGTCACGCCATTATTCATCAGTTTCTTTTCTTCCACCCGAACCCCCATTCATCTCCAACGGTTATCGGGAGTAGAGGATACATCAGCACCCAATGCTTGATCAAGGAGTACGGCTCGGCCAACCGATATGTACAACTAATTCGATTGCTGTTGCGCCTTGCGCCAGGAATCGCGCAATGTGGTCGTTCGATCGTACACCTGCTTCTCAGGTGTTGAATCCGGATCAAGACAGAAGTACCCCAGTCGCTCGAATTGGAATCGGGCGCCGATGGCGGCTTCGGACACGCTCGGTTCGATCCAGCAATCTTCACGAATCTCAAGCGAGTCGGGATTGAGGGAATCCAGCCAACTTTCCCCTTCTGTTACTGAGAGAGGATTCTCCACGCTGAATAGGTAGTCATACATCCTCACCTCGATATTCAGCGCATGAGGGACAGATACCCAGTGAAGCGTTGCCTTGACCTTGCGTCCGTCGGGAGCGTTGCCGCCGCGCGTCTCTGGATCATAGGTACAGCGAAGCTCAATCACATTTCCGTCAGCATCCTTGACAACTTCCTCGCACCGAATGAAATAAGCGTAGCGAAGCCGAACTTCGCGACCGGGTGCCAGGCGATAGAACTTCTTCGGTGGCTCTTCCATGAAATCTTCTCGTTCGATGTACAGCTCTCGCGAGAACGGGACCGATCGTACCCCCGCAGACGGATCTTCGGGGTTGTTGATAGCCTCAAGTTCTTCGGATTCGCCTTCGGGATAGTTGGTAATGACAACCTTGAGAGGATTGAGAACTGCCATCACACGAGGCACTCGTTTGTTCAAATCCTGCCGGATGTGATGCTCGAGAAACGCCATCTCAATCGTTCCCTCGGTCTTGGTGACTCCAATACCCTTGATGAACGCCTGAATCGCTTCGGGTGTGATTCCCCTGCGGCGCATCCCGGCAATCGTCGGCATGCGAGGATCGTCCCACCCATTGACATGATTCTCGGCAACAAGCTGCCTAAGATAACGCTTGCTCAGGACCGTGTAGCCGATGCCGACGGCCGCAAACTCAATCTGACGTGGACGATGAGGCACGGGGAGATTGTCGATGAACCAGTCATAGAGCGGACGATGATTCTCGAATTCGAGCGTGCATAGGGAATGGGTGATTCCCTCGATCGCATCCGACTGGCCGTGGGTCCAATCGTAGGTGGGGTAGATGCACCAGGCATCGCCGGTCCGATGATGGTCGACGTGAAGGATTCGATAGAGCACGGGATCGCGCATGTTGAGATTGGGATGCGTCATATCGATCTTGGCGCGCAGCGTCTTAGTACCATCCGGGAATTCGCCGGCTCGCATCCTACGGAACAGATCAAGATTCTCCTTCACGGATCGATCGCGATATGGACTATCCTTGCCCGGTGGGGTAATCGTCCGACCGCCATCACGGTCAGCCGTACCACGATACTCAGAGATCTGCTCGGCCGTTAGATCGCACACATACGCCTTGCCTGCCTCAATGAGGT
>JAGLYB010000004.1 GCA_023132545.1 Candidatus Bipolaricaulota bacterium | reverse complement strand
GTGAGTAGTCCCACTCGTTCAAGGTGGCACAGGGGTGTAAGCCCGGTTTGTTTCACGGATTGCTCCACTTCCCAAGCAGTTTCAGAAACGTGAGTCTGAATTCCCAAATCGTGAATTTCAGATTGCTCGAAAATCCAAGTGAGGAGACTGTCACTACAGGTAAATGGAGCGGACGGTGCCAAGAAGACACTGACAAGAGCATGGGTTCCATTCCACTCCTCAATGATTGCCAGCGCGTCTTCACGGCCCTGCTCAGGTGGACGCATCAGATCATCGGGAACCCATTGATCGACCATCGTTAGTGCGGCAACTCCACGAATCCCGACATCGACCCACGCGCGGATTACGCCGTCGATGTACATATCCATATTAATGAAGGATGTGATCCCGCTGTGAATCATCTCGATGGCACCCAACTTTGGCCACAGTGCACCGAGTTCGGTGTTACCTTCCCTCCACGCGCGGTGAAGAACACGGCGTACAAACGGGAATGTCACTTGTTCGCACCAGTCCACCAAGGGCAGGTCGTCCCGGTATCCCTTGAGCATGGATTGATAAAGATGCGTGTGCGCATTGACCAAGCCAGGGATCACAGCGCGATCCCTGCCATCAAGGATCGTTGTGTCTTCCGGGCAATCGGTTGCATGGATATGCCCAATCTGTGCAATCGTGCTTCCTTCGATCAGAAGGTCTACATCACGTTCAATTCGGTCTGCGTCGCGAACGAGATAGGCAACGTCTTTGATGAGGATCACGGCGCCTCCTTGGGATCTATCTCTGGTTTCTGATGTGGACCAAACAGAATCGATTCGCAACGTTCTCCTGCTGAGAAGGCGATCCCCGTTCTCCGATCGACGACTGTCATCTGCGCGACCTTGTTGAGGTCGATCAATCCAGGAATGGCTTCAAAGACACCGTCTGCCGCTTCAAGAAGTTCAGAGAACAGCTTCCCGTAAATGGGTGTGGATCGAAAGGCCAACTGCGAGGCCAACTTGGCCAAGTCCACGTCCAAATCGCGAGTGATGGTTAGGGTCACACGTCCTATGTAATGAATGAAATCGTCTGGTGTCACGGGAAAGGGAGTGCCGACATCGGTTGGCAGAGCGATGGGGACTGCCCCGAGAAGTTGCGAAACACAGGAACAGTCGATGCCCAAGCTTTCCTCCATCGTGAAGACGACGCATTCGTTGATGCGGCCGGCAATCTGAGTGACGCCGGCAACACTTCTCGTTGGGACGACAATCAAAGCTAGATCTCTTGCGGGCAAGCCGCTACGGCATGCGAGCGCATCTACAATCTCCGGACTGGGTAACTGATCCGATTCGACTACAGCGATTCCCCACGCAGCATCGCGCAAGTCGTCGTGAGATGCGTCAAGCCGGCCCTCAGCAAATCGCGCGAGAATGGGTCCGGAAATCCGAACCGCCGGATCGATCTCGCTTAATGCAACCGAGACTTGTAACCCATAGGCTGATAGCTTTGGACACCACGAATCCACCACAAGCTCAGGCAGTACGACGCCAGAGATCTCAACCGTTCCGATGCGAGCGGTTGCCATTCCGCCTTGGCTGATCTCGGTGATTCGACGCCCGGCTTCCAAAGAGCCAGGAACGTTCACGCCACAGTCGATCATCGTTGCGCCATTCTTGAGATGCGAGACATCGAGCCCCAGAACGCAGGCATCCTGCGCGAGCGCCTGAAGCAGTGCCTTACTGCGGGCTGCGATCCAGTCTCGTTGATTCGATGACGGCGTTAGGTTGCTCATTCAGCGGTCTCCAGAAGTTCTCGAAGAGGCAATTGGCGTCCTCCCCAAGCTCCGTCGAACGATGGGGCTGTAATCTCAACGATTCCCGGGGTGTCGGCGAACGCATCAATGGCTGCTTTTAGACCCAGGCGGATTGCAGAGTCAGAAGTGGCTGTCAGCGGGAACTCGATCACTGCTTCGGCACCATCGGGGATCACTGTCTTTACGTCATTTCGAAGCGAGGGACAAAACGGCTCATTAATCGTAACGCCTTCATCGGTATATGTTGTCCCTCCCACCTTAGCGCCGCTGATCCCCCCCACCGGGTAATTGAACACCGCAACATAGGGAATATCTCGGACAATGCGAGCCACTGCCTCTTGGGCTCCCATGATGCAGGATGCAACGGTTTGTCCAAAGACTTCGATGACACCGTCAGTTCCTGTACAAACACCAATTTTGCGCTCAATGATCTGATCGCCAGTCATGATTGGGATGCTCATGATCTCGCGCTCGCCAACGACACCATTGCGCTCGAAACCATCTCCCCAGCGGCCAACGTGAGCCGCTATCTCGATCCATTCTTCGGTTCTTCCCTCGGGTGTAGCATCGAACAAAGAGCAGGTGGGTAGATGCGGAAGGATGTACAGCCTTTCGAGCAGGGCACTGCGGAACGACTCAAAGCCAACAGGCGTGGGAGCGTTTAGATGAATGAGGACACCTGGCCTGCCATCGGGAGTTGCCGAAGCAGGAACGACGCCCTCGACGCAGCCTTGAATCGGCACGGAGGTGATGACGCTCCATCCGCACAAGTAGGTTGCTTCATGAATAGCAATGGACTCGGATATCGCCGTTAGGAGTACTCTCGCGACGTAAATATCCGTGCACTCGCAGGTTGTATCTTCAATAACCAGGCCGCGATAATTCATCCAATATCCTTTCAATCGTTTTATTCCCTGACGGATCTACTCGTCCAGCCCTCGCGAAATGGCCAACGGGTGTAGCACTCGGATTGCATCAAGTCTCAGTCGAAGTGTCACGACATCCGATGGGTTGAGAAGGCTTGTCGGATTGCCGTCGATGATCAACACCGCGTCGGCAACCAGTTCCCCGATCGCTATTTGATCGTCCGCTCCGAAACTGATGTGGGTGAGGCGAAGCGGTTCCGCATCCCTCAGATCTTCAACTCCCAACTGAGTTCGCACCATCACCGTGTTCGCGGTGGCGAGGACACCATACTTCTTCAGATACGGTCCCCAGCACATCAGCCCACTGATTGCCTTGCCTGCATAGACACCGCCTTCATTGAGGGGAGATACGATGATTTGCGCGAAGGCATCGTTCTCGTTTGCCAACATTCGCCGGTTGTTCTTGTCGATCCAGGTTTTGGGTCCACATACTGATCTTGGCTCAGCGGGTCGATCTTCCCCTGAGAATTTCGCTAC
>JAGLYB010000039.1 GCA_023132545.1 Candidatus Bipolaricaulota bacterium | reverse complement strand
CTCCATGATGTCGGTTTCAAACTCGGCGAGGCCGAATGTCTCGCCATCCTAGGACCATCTGGTTGCGGAAAAACTACGCTGCTTCGCATTCTGCTTGGCCTGGAAACGGCCGATGACGGCTCCTTCTCGCAAACACTCGATCGCGCCGGGTATCTGCCACAAGGGAGCCTGTTGTTCCCCTCGAAACGCGTGATCGAGAACATCGAGCTCCCTATGTTGCTCCAGGGAATCGCCCGAGAGGAACGGAGATCAAGAATCCGCGTGCAGCTACACATCTTTGGACTTGAGGGATTCGAATCATCCTATCCATTCGAACTTTCCGGCGGTATGCAACAACGTGTTGCTCTGTTACGCGCCGTGATGGCAGGGGCTCAAACGCTCATTCTCGACGAGCCGTTCGGAGCATTGGACACCGTAACCCGGCAGCGTCTGCAAGATTGGCTCGCAGGAGCGATTGAGCAGCTTGCCTGCGCCGTGATCTTCGTGACCCATGATCTGGAAGAGGCCGTCGTTCTTTCTCACCGCATCCTGGTGATGTCCGAGCGCCCGGCATCGATTCTTGGCCAACTGAAACCCCAGCTGTCGCCAGAGGATCGTATCGACCGAATGTCTGCCGGGTTCTTGCGCACACGGAGTGTCCTTGTCGATCTCATCGTCTCCCAGGCATCGCATGAATGAGAATCCGTTCGAATCCTGCGCACGCGAATATGACGCTTGGTACGACCGATTCCCGAACACTTTTCGCTCCGAGATTCTGGCCCTTCGCACTCTGCTTCCTCCAGCAGGGAAGTGGGTGGAGATTGGAGTGGGGACAGGGAGGTTCGCCGCAGAATTAGGGATCACGCTAGGAGTCGAACCGGCAAAAGCCATGGCCGCTCTGGCGCGAAGCCGAGGCATTGAAGTCATCCACGGCAGTGCCGAGGCACTGCCTCTGGAATCCAAGAGCATGGATGCCGTCTTCTTCATCACCACCCTCTGTTTCGTGAGGAATCTTCATCTTGCTTTTTACGAAGCGCTCCGCATCCTTCGGCCGGGCGGACGCTGTATCGTTGGTCTGTTGCCATTGGATAGTCAGTTGGGGCGAATCACGCATGCTCATGCCAACAAGGATGCATTCTTCAAATACGCGCAGCTTCGCACGAAGAACGAGATCCTGCAAGCTCTTGAAGATGCAGGATTCACGATCCGACAAACCATGCAAACGCTGTTCGGTTTACCCGAGGATTTCGAGGCCGAGGTCCACTCTCCGGGATGCGGACATGACCGCGGCTCATTTGTCGTATTCTCCGCCTCGAACGCCGTTGTGCCATATGCATCACTGAACCCCGAGGCATGACCTGCAGAGAATTTTCGTTGCCTAAATTTGACTTCTATCTAGGTGGAACTGTAGCATCCCGCTATGGTGGCCAAATCGAACTATTTCTTGATTGTCAATCTCATTGCCGGGCAGGGTCGGTGCAAGGAGCTTTTCCCGAAGATTAAGGTGGAACTGGATCGACGCAGAGTCCGGTACGATCTGCACTTCACCAACGAGCCCATGGAAGCCATCGATGTCGCAAAGATGGGAATCGAAGCTGGATTCTCCCATATCGTGGCTATGGGCGGCGATGGCACGATCAATGAAGTTGCCAACGGACTGCTCGGTTCGGATGCGACGCTGGCAGTGATTCCAGCAGGAACAGGGAACGATTTCATTCGCATGTTGGGTATCCCCAGCGATCCGATGCAGGCTATCGATACACTTCTTGACGGAGCCCCGCGAACGATGGACCTAGGCCAGGTAGATGGCGAGCGCTGCTTTGTCAACGGATTGGGGATCGGACTTGATGCTCAAGTTGCCCGCGATGTTCTTAAGATGGAGCGGTTGAGAGGTGCCCCCGCCTATCTCACGGCAGCAGTACGAGAAGTCTTCCGATTCCGCGCTTTCCCCGTGACCCTAGCTACGCCGGAAGAGCAGCTTGAATTGACTTGCCTATCGCTGGGAGTTGCCAACGGAATCTTTGCCGGTGGCGGGTTCAAGCTCGCCCCTCGTGCCGACATCAATGACGGGCTCATCGACATCTCCGCATTGGGAGACTATCCCAAACTGGAAAGGCTCTATCGTTTGCCCAAGGTTCGTGCCGGGAAGCATGTCGATTGGAAAAACGTCACCTACAGACAGACGAGCGAAGTGACGATCTCTTCTACCAAGAAGTTGATTGCACATGTGGACGGAGAGCCCTATCACCTACCCAGTGACTCGTTTACGGTCAAGGCTTTGCCACAGGCTTTGAGGGTCCAGGTTCCGTCTACAACCTCATAACAGCGCTTGCCGAGGCTATGCGTAACTGATTTGATAACGCCTCGTCAGCAGACGAGGTTGCGTCATCATCTGTATGAATCCGTCGTGAGGCAGATTACACTCGCTTGAATCGCTTGTCTAATTCGTGTTTGGCGTAACTGATGATGACGGGGCGTCCGTGCGGACAGGTATAGGGGTTTCCCATCTCCATCAGTTCCTCTACCAATTCTTGCGCCTCAACGAGAGGGATCGACTCTCCTGCCTTGATAGCGGCGCTGCATGCTAGTTGGCTAAGCAATCGGTCGTATAGCGCGTCCTTGAGATCGCCTTGCGCAACCAGGACATCCGCCAAAGACTCGACCAGTTCCTGAAAACCACGCATAGCTTGATAATCTGCCAGTGCTTGCGGGAACTCACGAACAAGGAAGGTTCCTCCCCCGAACTCATCGAGCACGAGTCCGATTTCCGCCAACTCGTCCAAGTGGCTGGAGAGAATACTGCTCTGCTCAAAAGCCACCTCAATCCGGGCCGGAAGCAGGAAGATCTGACGGACGATGCCGGCAGGCCATTCCCTACGAAGCCGTTCATACAGAACCCTCTCGTGAGCGATGTGCTGATCCACGATATCAAGGCCTTCCGAAGTCTCGACCAGCAGATACGTATTGTGGATCTGTCCCAACACGCGACGGTCTCCGCGAACACTCACTTTCTCCGCCTCATTCAGCGTCTTGCTCAATGTGATCTCGTGTCTCAGGTCCAATCCCAATTGCCGTTTTCCCCGCTGCTGCGCTGGTTGAAACGATGGAGCAGACGATCGTCCTCCTCGCCCAGCGTCACCAGTTGATCCACCAAGAGGCATCACAACGGCACGGCTGGAAAGCGCCTTCTGCAGAGCAGCGGACACGGCGTCCTGAACCTTTCGTGGGTTGGCGAATCGAACTTCTTCCTTTCGCGGATGGATATTCACATCGACTTCATCAAGAGGCACAGTCACAAAGATGAGGGCAATGGGGAAGCTTCCCGGTCTGAGAATGCCTCGATAAGCGCTGGACAAAATAAATGATAGCCCCCGGTCTGAGATAGTTCGTCCATTGACCACGAACATCTGATCGCGTCGATTCCCTCGTTTGAGATCAGGACGACTGATGTACCCATGCACTTCGATCCCATCTCGTGTGATCTCGATGGGAATCATGCTTTGAGCGACATCTGCTCCATAAACCTGCGCGATCCGATCGAGCAGGGTCTCAACCTTCGGTGCTGAGAACACGTCCCGTTCGCCATGTCTCACTTTCCATCCAATATCCGGACGCAAGAGTGCCATCCGCTGAACCACTCTATTGATATGAAGAAACTCCGTACGTACCGCTCCCAGGAACTTCGCACGCACCGGGACGTTGTAAAACAGATCCCGCACTTCAATGGTTGTGCCTCGGCTCCGCGCAGCGGGCCTCAGCTCGACGAGCTTGCCCTCTTCGGCCACCAATTCATGCGCGTCTTCGCCCTCATCAACTCTTGTGATGATGGTGAGCCGCGAGACAGCGGCAACACTGGCCAATGCCTCGCCGCGGAATCCCAGCGACTTGATGTTGTACAAATCCTCTTCAGTAGCGATCTTGCTGGTGGCATACCGCTCAATCGATAGCTGTAAGTCTGCTTCACTCATGCCCGTTCCGTCATCGCGGATGGTAATGCCAGCCTTCCCGCCCTCGACAATGGAAACCTCGATGTTCTCACTTCTCGCATCGACTGCGTTCTCCACCAGCTCCTTGACGACAGAGGCAGGACGATCGATAACTTCGCCGGCGGCAATCTTCTGTGTTAGGGCCTTGGCAAGACGTAGGATCGGCATACAACTGAGGCTATCCGATCTATCGGATATACACAATCAGCTTGCCACAGTCACCGCACATGAGCTATCGTTTGTTGGAGGCCTTATGCACACAATCAGCATGTTGCGCCGTACGTTGGGACTGTCCAGCGATAATCAAGTGCGGAATCGAATCGAACGGATCAAGGATCTGCTTTCGGAACATATCCGGAGAGGCCCCAACAATCAGATCTTTCTCACCAATCCGGGGCTGGAGTTGATGAAACAATTCCAGGAACTGCATGATACCGGCTTAACTCTAGCAGAAGCGAGCCAGGTTATACGAGCTACATTGGATATAAAGGCTCCTTTGCCTTATGAGGTTTCGTCTCGTTATCCACTAAACAGCACAAAACCAGATCCAACAGCATCAGACCTCGCGTCTGCCCTGCAAAAGGAGATGACCCTAATACGAACGCACATTACCGCACTACACAAGCAGCTACCGTCATCACTTGACAACGAGCCCCTGTCAGATGAAGTCCAACCATGGTGGATCTACCTAAGAGAGGATGTCGATGTCACTTAACGTTCCCGCAAAGAAAAATAGTCACCTGATCAACGTTGTCGCGCAAATCGATTGTTCAGAAGAATTGGATGCCCTGTGGACTGCCTCCAACATCACTGCTATCGATCGAATGGGAATCAACGACCATGGGCCGGTTCATATTCGGATCGTAACCAACATCGGCCTAAAACTTTTACGGCTGCTCGTTCAGGGTGGCGTCGTGCCAAGTGCAGTCCAGCACCATGGACTGACCAACGACGATGCGGAAGTCGTTGTCGTACTGGCCTGTGTGCTTCATGACATCGGCCACGTCATTCATCGCGAGAATCACGAGTTTCTTTCACTGATGTTGGCACCCCCACTCATCGAGCAACTTCTGGAACCAATCTACAACTTGCGGACACGAACCATCCTCAAGGGGGAGATCCTTCACGCCATCTATGCTCACCAGAAAGAGATCGCTCCCCTGAC
>JAGLYB010000038.1 GCA_023132545.1 Candidatus Bipolaricaulota bacterium | reverse complement strand
ACATCCCCGGCACACACCGGCATGAGTATCCTTCCGGGCAGCATGCGTCATTGGCACGCATATGGAACCGCAGCGTCGCTGTTTGATGTCAAACTCCTATCCGATTCATCAGTTCGCATCAGCAGTCATTCCCCTCTTGACTTCGCCGCCGGGTGGGTCATCATTGACGGAATGGTTCATTCGATTACTGGGGTTCGGCGTGGTGTTTACGAGTACTCCTTTGTTCCCGAATCCGCGGTTCGTCTTGCCACCTTCGTCGGATCCGCCTATACCCATGAGATGACATCTGCGTTGTTGTTGATTCGAGAGTTACAGGCCGCCTTTTCACTTACCAAGGGCATCTGGCTTATCACAGTTGCCGATACTGAGCGAATCGGATCCGGAGAAATCACGCGAAAAGTGAGAGATATCACTCTTGTTGTAGTTCGTGGGGAGGAGATCGGCAGTGAGATCTGACACCGTTTTTTCGACAAGCTCACTCCAAGCCTACCTTACGCTAGTCTTTCTATGCGGCATCGCGTTGGCTCTATCGATACAACCTGCGTCTCGAATTGCAGCACTCCGCGCGTCCAATATATCCTATCTTCCGGGCTTGTTCCATCTTGCCTTCGTCTTCCTTTTCGGTCTGTTTGCTGTGAATCGAGGTGCCGTCGTGGCAGCAAATGCCTCCGCACGAATTTCACATCTCAAACTGATCCTTCGTTTCCTAGAGCACATCGTCTACGGACTGCTGCTGCTGTTACCCTATCTGCTGTTCTCTCGTGCACTTCTGTCTGATCGGATCATCGGACTCTTCATCCTCGCCTCCTATACAGCGGTTTCATCCCTCTTCTTCTGCCTGGTTTCTTACCGACTTGAGCTCAGGGGCAATCGGAGGAAACGGAACGCTTTTCTTCTACGCTACGGTTTCTACGGTGCATTCTGCCTTGTCCCGTTTGGAATAGGGATGAGCCATCGTTCGCTTTCACTTCTTCTGGGTGCAAGCCCGATTGGCTTGGCGACGCGAATCATCGGAGAAGCCTCTGCCATTGAATTGCTTATCGGATTCCTTGTTCCAATCCTTGGAATTCTATGGCTCCTCACTCGACGGCGAAGATTCGATAGGAGGCATTATGCCGTTTGATTTTTCGCGCTTCCTGCTTGAAATCGAGCATCGGTTCCGGCGGCTTCGAGGGTTGTCTCTTGCGTGCCGATTCCTGTTCTACGGAAGCATCGGTTGCATTGTTTGCGTCTTGGGCCTTCAATGGCTAATTCCGGGTTCGAATCAAGGATTGCAGTACCTTGTACTTCTCATCCCCTTCATCCTGACCACAGCGGCGTTCATTCTAGGATGGTGGGAACGTCCGAACCTACCGCACCTGCTACTGCACCTTGATGATAAGCTTGATTCCGGTGCACGCATCAGCTCATTGTATGAAGCACGGGTCCGAGAACAGGTTTCGTTCTTCCGCGATCGGCTGGAAAACCTTGTTGAATCCATCTCGACCGACTGGAAAAGGGGCATCGCTCTACAGCGGCGGACGCTCGGCTTCCTATCTGCCGGCATGGTGGGAGTCGTCGTCGCTTGTATCATCCTTGTCTTCCCTTTTTCTTTTCCTCAGGCCGTTTCATCGGAATCTCCGGAACAAAGTGAGACATCGGTAACACAACTGCCCCTTGCTTCAGCGCCGGAAACCTCTCAAGACGATACGTCAACCCCGCCGGATGACATAGCCGCACCCATAGAGTTATCCGAGGAAGCAACAGCCTCTCGAACAGAATTGGCACAGGAGTTAGCCCAAACCGGTTCCAATGAAGAGCTTTCACTCGACTCGATCCTCGATGACCTGAGCAGTCTTTCTCGAGGTCAAGCACAAGTAGACGTCCCCACCACTTCCGACGAACTACTGGAGATGGCTGAAACGCAGGAACAGGCCAGGCAAGCGCTCTCTATGATGCTCCAAGACCTACAGCAGCAAATGCAGAACAACCCCCGCCTGCTCACACAACAGGAATCAAGAGATCTTCAGGATCTCGCTTCACAGACCGGTGATTCGGAGATCGAAGAGAAAACAGATGACTTGGTGGATGAGCCCAATCCCGATCACGTGGGCGAGAGGCTTCAGGATCTCCTAGAAGAGATAGATCCTGAAACCTCCCCCGAACCCACCGAAGAAAGCGGGGATGGCTCGGGACACGAATCGCCCCGAAGTACTGAGGTATCTGGAGATGACGAGGCCGGACAACGGTTCTTGGAACGTATAGCCGACCAGCTTGAGGAGCAAGCGAACGCTGAAACAGAGCAAGACGAAGGCCATCAGCGACCGGCAAACCTACAGGATGAGGACGACTCTCAAGAGCCAGGCCAAGATGGCTCGACAGACGTCAGATTGTCCGGCGAACCTGATGATCTCTCGCAAGTAGGCGGAGAAGATGGACTCAGAGGCAACACTGGCGACGACCCCAAGCCGGGGGAAGTCGGATTCATCCGCGAGGAAGCCCCATCAACTGTCGGAGAAGAGGGCGAGTTCATTCATGAACTCGTAACCAAAGGCGTTCCCGTTGAAATCGCGCCTTCGCAAGACCGTACCGACACCCATTACGTCGATTTCGAGCGACTGGATTCGATTCTGCAGGAACGCGGTTTGCCTGATGAGGCCCTGGCTTCAATCCGCAGATATTTCGAATTGATTACACAACCTGAAGGAGGATCATGATTTCGGAACAGGATTTCCAAGCTGCAACCACTACGTTCGGGCGTCTTCGTTCGTCGATCGCAGAGGTTATCGTCGGTCATGACAACGTCGTTCGCTTCGCATTGATCTCATTATTGTGCAAAGGCAACGTGTTGTTCGAGGGAGTTCCTGGACTGGGAAAAACACTGCTCGTCCGCACGCTGGCCAGTGCACTGGGACTCAAGTTCTCGCGCATTCAGTTCACCCCGGATCTCATGCCTGCAGATATCGTGGGGACTGACATCCTCACCGAGGAGAACGGTCATCGGCGGTTTTCTTTCGCTGCTGGACCCGTCTTCGCCAATGTCATTTTGGCGGACGAAATCAATCGCGCCACCCCAAAAACACAATCCGCTCTTCTAGAAGCGATGGAAGAACGCACGGTGACCGTGGGAGCGAAAACCTATACGCTCGAAGAGCCCTATATCGTATTGGCGACACAAAACCCGATCGAGATGGAAGGAACTTATCCTCTGCCCGAAGCTCAGATTGATCGTTTCTTGCTCAAGGCCAAGGTAACCTTCCCCTCACTCGGTGATTTAGTGCAAATCACCGAGCGTAATACCGAGGGCCTTGGAATTCAGCTTCCAGAAGCAACGGCAACAGCTTCCGATATCTTGACTGCACGCCAGATCGTTCGCGCGATCCCCATCGCCGCAGCCCTTCGCGAATACATTGGCCGCTTGGTATTGGCTACGCATCCCGAGTCCGAGTATTCGCCCTCTCAGATCAAGGAATACGTCGAGTATGGTGGAAGCCCTCGTGCTGCCATTGCATTGGTTATGGGGGCCAAGGCACATGCATTCCTGGCAGGCGAGATCAACGTGCGCAGAGAAGATATCGAGGCCGTGTTCAATGCCGCGCTTACGCATCGTCTCGTTCTCAATTTCCGCGGTGAGGCCGAGGGTGTCTCGTCTGACACGCTTCTTGACGAAGTTTGGAAGAAGACGGCAACCACCTAATGCCACGGTTCATAGACGAAGCCTTCTTGCAGCGACTGTCCAACCTCCGCTTTATCGTGAAGGGACGCAGGCATGGCCGACTGTCCGGTGTGCATGCTTCACCCCGCGCCGGAGTAAGTCTTGAGTTCTCCGACTATCGCGCCTATGCGCCCGGCGATGATTTCCGCTACATTGATTGGAACGTATATGGCCGACTGGATCGCGTCCTTGTGAAGACATTTGTCCATGAGGCCGATCTGCCGATCTACCTGTTCGTCGATTTCAGCGCATCCATGCAGGTGGGAACACCGAGCAAGGCACAGTATGCCGCCCAGTTCGCCGCCGGCATGGCCTATCTGGGATTGAAAGGATTGGATCGTGTCGGCGTCTACCCATTCAACGACCGACTTATCCCAGGACTCCCGCCACGACACGGAATGGGCCAAATGGGAAAGATCCTTCGGCTGCTTCGGGAAGCGGAGCCAGGCGGAAAGACATCCATTGATCAAGTAATTACGGAATTCCTTTCACAAACACGCGAAAGCGGAATTGTGTTCATCATCAGTGATTTTCTCGGATCCGGAGAATACGAAGAAGGGTTAGCCAAGCTAGTGTATCGCGGCGATGAAGTAACGGTGATTCAGGTGTTGGATCCTGCTGATGCTTCGCCCCCGATGGTTGGAACCACCCGAATCGTCGATATCGAATCGAATCAGCGATTGACCTTGACCATCGGACATCGAACAAAAGCTGAATACGAACGGCGATTTCGTAAATTTCAAGAGGCTTTGGAAGCGTTCTTGCTGTCACGCCGCATCACGTATTTTCAAGTTACTACCGATCGCTCCATGGAGCGATTCATTCACGAGGATCTTCGCGCAGGGGGTGTGCTGAGATGATTCTCCAGAACCCTGGAGCCTTCTATCTGCTTTTCGGCACCCTACTGATCCTCCTTCTGCACTTCCTCAGATCGCGTGAGCGCCGTCGCGAGGTATCGTCCCTGTTCCTGTGGGAAGGACTTCCTGGGGACCCACAGTCAAAGGCAGCACGATTTCGCCAGCACATGGATCCGCTGCTTCTGCTGCAACTCGGCACCCTTGTTGCACTCTCATTTGCTTTGACACAGCCCTTACTGCGAATTCCACAGCAATCAGTTTCTGGATTGGCAATCGTGATTGATGGAAGCGCCAGCATGCGAACGCAAACAGATACCGGTGTCTCTCGATATCAGGAGGCTATCGAAGAGGCCGTTGCTGCCTTGACTCGCTATCCAGCTGACAACACAGTTCTCATTCAATTCTCAGAACATCCGCAGTTGTTGGCCGGCCCGGATGAATCCTCCAAGCTCGCAGCGATTCTCCGCAACTCATCGCCCACTTGGTACAGAGACGGTACCGCTGAAGATCTTCTGACCATGTTGGGAAGCGTAGGAGGTGCCAGACAGTTCGATCGGATCATTGTACTCTCGGATCAACCGATGATTGGACTGCCTCCGCAAGCCGAGGTGATTTTGCTTAACGAGGGAGAAAATGTGGGAATCACTGGCTTCTCCGTTCGTCAGAATGCACCCGATGCCGGGATATCAGCATTTGTCGAGATCCTTAATGGCACGGCCAGCTATGTGGATACTCAGATTCATATCAGCGATGGGGAGAACCAAACAACCCTGACCTTGATGCTGCCACCGAATACAGCCGATCAATACGTGATCCCCTTCCCGAATTCCCGCGGATCCGTATTTACTGTCACGCTGGATCATCCAGATGCACTGGATGCGGACAACCGCAGGCATTTCTCATTGGACCGGCCCATTGATGTAAGAATCTTCTGGATTGGAGATCGGAACCGCTACCTGATGGCGGCGCTACGTGCGTCTGCACCGGTCACGGAAGTCAATGACATCACGTTGGCAGATCTCGTTATCGTCAACCAAACACAGGTGCCTTCCATTGAGCAAGGCGTCGTCCTGTTGATTCAGTCCGGAATGGACCATGTTCTCACGCTGGGAGAACTTCGAGAGGCCGGCGATATCGTCGCCAGCTCCCCGAACCACTCGATTCTCCGATCCGTCGATGCGAGGGATTTCCGGATTCGGCAAATCGCCGAAGCTCAATTCGAAGTGCCTTTTGAAACCTTGCTTGAGTCGAATGGCTACCCTGTTTTAGCTGAGGTTAACGATCCTCCGCGACGCCTATTCTTCTTCACGGCGGACTTGATGAACACGAACCTGCCAGTCACCGTCGACTTCCCGATTCTTATCCGAAATCTGGTACACGAGCTCGTTCGGATCCCGGCTGAGCTGTCCTTCCAGTCTCCGGAAGTCGGGGATTTCATTTCTCTACAAGGCAGAGGCGTCGTGCGATCTCTGACGAATTCACGAAATCAGCGCATTCCTTATTCCGAAGCTCTCCTCACATTTGCTCCGCTGGAGCCCGGTATCTATACCTTGACAACTGACAGGGGTGCCTTTGCCCTCACTGTCAACATCCCCGCTTCGGAAACCGTTCTCAAAGGGACGTCACAAGTGATCTCAATACACACGGAGACCGAGGAATCAGAGCGTCTCTATGCGCTATGGCCCATTCTGCTTGCCATCGCCGTGCTTCTTCTACTCTTCGAAATCTATCTGCATCTGGGCTTGAGCGTGCCCCTCAGGAGGTCAACGTGATCCGCTTCCTTTATCCGACCCTCCTCATCGCATTGATACCCATCCTGGCAGGAAGCCTCTTTCTCATGGTGCGGAAACGCCGCTACCCCGTCCTTCGCACCCTCATCGTAGTGCTTGTCATCCTGGCAGCGGCGTCTCCATTCCGTGCTCACGAAACGGTGACCCACAATGTGTTCTTTCTGGTTGATCGATCTGCATCAGTGACTCTGACTACGGATGATGATGACATACAAACCTGCATCCAGCAGATCATCCAATCATCGCCCGATACACGCTACGGGTTGATCGAATTCGCTCAAACCGCCGTAGTCAGTGCACCACTAGGCATGTCGACCCTCCCACTCGGACTCACTACGCTGGATGACTCCGAATCAAACCTTCATGCAGCCGTTGATCTAGCCCTTTCCATCATGCCTGAGGGCCAGTCCAACCAATTCGTTTTGGTGAGCGACGGACAATTTAGCGATCCTACGGCTCACGCACTAAGCCTCGTAGAGCTTTCAGGTGTTTCGGTCTCAGTTCTTCCTATGGGAGGAGATGTGACGTCCGATGTCTCTCTGTCCGCGCTGTCAGCCCCGGATGTGGTTCAGATAGGACGCCCCTTCAGCATTAGTGTGAAGATCGCTGTCCGACAGGCAGGGCCTGTACGGCTGGTCGTCTATCGCGACGACGATATTGTAACCGTTCAGGATATACAGCTAACCGCAGGCACGACTGAGCTTACGGTCACGGATGAGATGGATCAACTGGGTTCGTTCGTGTATCAAGCCATTGTCAAGGGGGTCAACGATCCGATTTCCGCTAACGACGATCTGTCTGTTCTCGTCAGATCGACAGAATTGCCTCGCGTATTGCTGGTTGATCGCCTTGAAACATCTCGCGTGTCCACACTGCTCGATTCCCTAGGGATCTCCTACAACTCGTCACATGCTATTCCTGCGCTGGAAGTTCTGGCCGACTACCACCAGTTGATTCTGGCTGGCGGAAGGCTGGAGAACTACACGTTGACCGAAATCGAAACCATTGATCATTTCGCACGGCAGCTTGGCGGCGGCATACTGTTTCTGAATGGAGAACAGGAAGTTCGAGGATTCAGTAATGGAGGCATCCAGGAACTGCTGCCCGTTACGTTCGATATCCCAGAGAAAACCGGGGAAGCGAGCTTGGCCATTGTCTACCTTCTGGATCGCTCCGCCAGCATGCGATCTCGTGTTGATGGGGTCGAGAAGCTTGACGTACTAAAAGAAGCAACTGTAGCCAGCATCAATCTCCTCGATGAGGAAGCGCTGGTAGGAATCATCGCCTTCGACCGCGTGCATGAGTGGGTCTTACCCATTGCACCAATTGATTTCACAGCCGTCATCAACGCACTGCATCCCATGGACGCCATCGGGGGGACCGACATTTACTTCCCTGTTGTCGATGCTCTCGACCAGTTGGAACAGGTGGAGGCACGCTCCAAGCATGTGTTGCTGATCTCAGATGGAAAGGCGGGAGATGACGTTCGAGATTATCCCGGCTTGGTCAGACGCCTGAGCGCCAGCTCAGACACGACGTTGTCCGCCATTGCCGTTGGCAGCGCCCCGAACACCACCCTTTTGGGGGCACTGGTCACAGCAGGCGGAGGCACGCTCTATCTAGCCGATGATTTTTCCACCCTTCCCCAAGTATCCATCCGTGCTACCCAGCGGCTAAGTCGAGAGAGATTCGTAACCGACAACACGGAGGTTCAAGGCCGTCTCTTGCAAACGCAGGCAATCGGCTTGGTTCCTCCTTTGCAGGGCTACGTTGTCAGTTATCCCAAGGAAACAGCGGAAACCCTATTGTGGGCCGCCGAAGATCCGCTAGTCTCCACGTGGCGCATTGGATTGGGATCGACCACTGTCCTGAATACCGATCTCAGCGGGACTTGGTCACAAGAGTGGTTTGAGTGGACCGGCTTGCCTCGTCTATTCGAAGGCATCCTGGCGACGACCGAATCAGAGATCGCCGCCACATTGGGACTGACCACCTCAGTAGCATTTGAGGGCTCGACAACCTCGATTTTGGTCGATGCACGCGATGAGGAGGGAGACTATGTTAATTTCCTCGAAATCGAGGCGACGGTTCTTCCCATCGATTCCAGCTACGCCCTCACGCAAGTCTCACCTGGGCTATACCAGGTGAGCTTCCCTACACCGCCTAAGGGAGGCTATACCATCCAGATTCTTGATCAAACACGGAATCGTTCGATGTCTGTGCCTTTGTCAGTTCCCTATGCCTTGGAAGTCGCCAGGGTCGCCCAAGATCTTCCCACCCTGGCCTGGATCGCGAAGAGTTCAAACGGAGTCGTTCTGGACGACGGGGTTTCGCTTCCACAGGCAGATGAGGGTTCGACAACCCAAATCCATCCACTTCATGCGATCTTCATCCTGATTGCCGTAGTCCTGTTCTTATTGGAGCTGATCATCCGCAAATGGCCCGTTCGCAGGAAATCCCAACGTGCAGCTGACTAGAGTCTCCCAAGGCTCCTTTGGAGAAACCTTCGGACTGATCCAACTTCAATGTGCAGCCAATTCGAACTGCCGCATTACCGGTCTGAATCAACGAAGCCACATCATTCGCGGGAATGATCTGACGGAGATATAATAACCCTCAGTCCGGGGAGTGGCGCAGCTTGGTAGCG
>JAGLYB010000037.1 GCA_023132545.1 Candidatus Bipolaricaulota bacterium | reverse complement strand
TTTGGGAGCAGGAGGCCGCTGGTTCGAATCCAGTCTTCCCGACCAAGAAAGGATCTGATTGTGACGGACAAAGCTTCTCGGCTTTCCCTATACCGGCAGTGGCGACCTCAGAGATTCTCAGAAATCGTAGGGCAGGAAACAATCGTTCAAACCCTGCGAAATGCCGTTCTCTCGCAGGAAGTCGCACATGCCTATCTTTTCTCTGGAGAACGAGGGATCGGAAAAACCTCGGTTGCCAGGATTCTCGCCCGCGCCGTCAATTGTCTCAATTCTTCCGACGGAGAGCCCTGCAACACTTGTGCCAATTGCATGGCAATCATGGCAAACCGCTCCCTGGACATCGTTGAAATCGACGGTGCATCCAATCGCGGAATCGATCACATTCGTCAATTGCGGGAGGAAGTCAACTTCGCCCCCACGGACTTGAAGCGCAAGGTCTACATCATCGACGAAGTTCACATGCTGACCAATGAGGCGTTCAATGCCTTGCTCAAGACATTGGAAGAGCCACCTGCGCACGCCATGTTCATGTTCGCCACCACAGAACCTCACAAGATTCCCAGGACAATCATCTCCCGGTGTCAGGCATTCGACTTCCGTCGCATCTCGCTGCAGCCTATCGCTGAACACTTGGCCATCATCGCAGAGTCACTTCAAGTTGAGATCTCAAGCGAGGCCCTGTCATTGATCGCACATCGCGCCAACGGTGGCATGCGAGATGCCTTGGTGATGCTAGAGCAGGTTACAAGCTATGGCGGCACAACCATTACAGCCGAGACCGTGCTCGATATGCTGGGACTGGCGGACCACGCCGTACATGAATCCTTCCTGAAGGCCATCGAAGCTCGCGATCAGGTCACAGTGATGGAGATCATCGATCAGTTGGTCGAACGAGGAAAAGACCTAGAGATCTTTCTCTCCGATGTTATTACAGTACTGCGTGACCGACTCAGACAACCATCAACGAGCATGGCGACGGATATACGCATTTCGCGTCGTCTGCTCGATACCAAGGCCGACTTGTTCCGATCTTTGGATCGAAGAATACGCCTTGAGATCGGTGTACTGGCATTGATGGAATCGCTTTCCAACGAACCAGCAGTCGCCAGTGTCTCGTCTCCGAAATCGGCGGGTTCTTCAAGGCCTGCAAGCGTTGCCAAGCCAATCCCGGCCCACCCGACCGCGGCTGATCCATCACCCACAGCTGATCCGACACTCGCAACCACACCCAGCCCGTCATCTCAACCCCCTGTGGTCAAGCAACAGCAAGCAGCGCCACAACAACCAATGCCATCGGCTGCCGTCAATTCCCTTCCAGAGGAACAGAAGAAAAAGTGGGAAGCCATGCTTCAGGAGATTCAGCAGGATCGAATTGCTATTGCCGCGTTCCTCATCGAGGGATCTCCAACCATTGAAGGTGACAAGCTCCTGATCTCATTTCATCCAGAGCACTCCTTCCATAAGGACAGCCTGGAAATGCGGGACAATCTGCCGTATCTCGCCGGCGCGGTGCGCAGGCATTTTGGAGACAGCGTTCATGTAGATATCAAGACAGACGATTCAGTCACACGCAAGCCACTCCCTCATGAGCTGTTAATGGAGAAGGCGCGTATGGTATGCGAGGCCGTCGATGGAAAGATCGTAAAGGAGGACTGGTGAAAAACCTAGGTGGTATGGGCAATATCATGAAACAAGCCCGCCGTCTTCAAGAGGATCTCGCGAAGGCGCAGGCCGAGATCGCTGATATGAAGGTGGAAGCATCAGCAGGTGGGGGCATGGTGACGGCAACCGTCACCGGCCAAGGCGAGCTGATTGGGCTGACAATCGAGAAAGAAGTCGTAGACCCAGAAGACATCGACATGTTGACCGATCTAGTGATCGCTGCTGTCCAGGAAGCCCAGCAAAAGGCACAGGCACTTTCGCAAGAGAAACTGGGCCCCCTTACTCAGGGAATGGGACTTCCAATGATGCCCTAGCTCAGCCTTTGAGACCTTCCCCTCGGGGAGTCTGAGGGGGTGCTTGAACCAGGGGAACGAGACCCGTATAGTCGTTTTAAACTGAAAGAGGAACCGTGTCCAACGAAATCGCGCAGCTTCTTGAGCTTCAGTCGATCGACCAACGCTTGACCGAAGCCTCGGAACGCATCAAACGCCTGCAACGGGATCGTGCACGTTTTGAAGAAAAGGTCGTCGCGGCCAATCAGGCATTTGCCCAGAAGAAAGAGGATCTCAAGCAGCTGGAACACGACAGCTTGATGAAGAACCTCAAGGTTGACGAACTCGACGCCAATATTCGCGTATACCAGCATCGCCTTGATACCGCCATTATCAGCTTCAAGGAAATGGAAGATTTACGAGCGAAGATTATTTCCGAAAAGAAGCGTATTGGTGAGATGGAAGACGACGCCTTGCAGACGATGGACACCATCGGTCAAGAGAAGGAAGCTCTCGTAGCTGCCGAAGAGGCACTAGGAGAGCGACAGGCTGAGCTGCAAACCTCAATCACTGAAACCGATGATCATCTAAGGCAAGTCGACGAATCCATCGCAGAGCTTCACACTCAGAGGACGACGCTTACTGAATCGATGACCGACTTCTTGATCAAGCAGTACAAGTCGCTACGCAAGAAGTTTTCTGATCCCATCGCCGTTATCAGCCACACGACATGCTCGGGATGTAAGCTCAAGCTGAGTGGAAGCACCATCGAACGAGCCCGTGGCAGCTTGGGCCTCGTCGCCTGCGAACATTGCTCCAGAATTCTCTACATTGAGTAGTCCTCCGGTCATCGCTCGAAGCCTCCACTTCTCACTATCGTGAGCACACGACAAAAGTCCTGATACAATATCAGAGAGAGAGCTAAGGGAACGCTGGCGATCGTAAGGTCGCTGGAGGAAAGTCCGGACTCCATAGGGTAGGCTACTGGGGAAATCCCAGCGGGGGCGACCTCGGGAAAGTGCAACAGAGAGCAGACCGCCGATGGCGAACACGACGGAGTCGGCGAACTCCGAAGAGTTCGTACAGGCAAGGGTGAAACGGTGGTGTAAGAGACCACCAG
>JAGLYB010000036.1 GCA_023132545.1 Candidatus Bipolaricaulota bacterium | reverse complement strand
ATCCCGCTGCACTGTTCGCTCGAAGATCTGCTGATGAGGATGCTGGAATACCATCCCAACGGTCGTTTCCTTCGGTCGAACGATTGCGCCTTCGGCCGGTTTCTCCAACCCGGCCAGCAAACGTAGCAACGTCGTCTTTCCTCCGCCATTGGGGCCGATCACACCCAAGATCGTGCCCGGCTCCAATGTCAGAGAGAGGTCCTCGATCAGTCTTTCTTGATAGCCGAAGGAAAGGTTCTCGATCCTCAGGGCGCCTTGAGATATGCGGCGATTCGTGCGTTCGCTTCGGTCTGCTTCAGCCTGGCGTGACAGGTTGAAGACGTCTTCATGAATCCGGGTCTCCTTACGTCGAACAAGCCGCCCGGAATCCATGACCCAGAGTTGTGGCTTCAATGACATGAGTGGCGGAAGTCGGTGCTCAACAATAAGAAGCGTACATGCCGTCCGTTGCTGCAGCTGCCTCAGCAGATCGAACAGATCTTTGGCTCCAGCAGGATCGAGATGAGCCGTTGGCTCATCCAGCAGGATCACTGAGGGGCGCATGGCGAGAATGGCGGCCACGGCCAGCCGTTGTTTCTCCCCCCCCGATAGCGTGGTTGTGTCACGATCAGCCAGATGGACAATCCCTAAAGCTTCCAGCGCATTCTCGACTCGATATTCGATGTCTTGAAGCGGCAGGCAGAGATTCTCCGGCCCAAACGCCACCTCGGAGCGAACACGCAGTGTGCAGACCTGTGCATCGGGATCTTGCTGCACCAGTCCAATCGTCGGTGACAACTGCGACAGATCGATTGTCTTCAGCGGCTGACCGTCAATCCGAATCTCACCGCGGACATCGGCATGGATCATGTCAGGAATGAAACCGGCAAGTGTCCGAAGCAATGTTGTCTTTCCACACCCGGAAGGTCCGGTGATGGCGATAGTCTGCCCGGGTTCAATCCCTGCCGAGACATTGGAAAGTGCCGGCAAATTGCGCCCAGGGAATCGAACGAACAGGCGGCTGATTTCGATGGAGGGAACGTTACCGGACGACAATTCGCCTCACCCGCTGAACCCAATAGGTTCCATCATAGGAACCAGCGACAAGCCTAATCGAGTCGTCTTCCAGGGTCAATAGAAGCTCTTCATCCCCCAACACGGCATCCCACTCCAGTTCGACCTCATATCCATCGGAGGAAATCACACGAAGTGTCGTCACCCTGTCCTCGGGTGTGGCACGTACGACAATCTCGCGTAGCAACGGGCCGGAGTATTCGCAAGCGGGAATTGTCATGGTGCTCCCGCGAAGCTCAGCTATGATCGTCACGACACTTCCATCCCACTCAGATGGACGATAAACGTAGGGAGATAGTACGGAACCTTCGATACTCACGGCGCCCGGCGCGGCAAATGGATCATACACCTCGACATAGTAGTAGACGGCACCAGCAAGCCCGACAAGAATCACGAGTAGCGTGATCCTGTGCTTCCGCCACACGGCCTTCTTCGTAGGTTGTCGAGCGTCCGAATCCGAACGGACCAGATTCGATGCACAAAGCAGACCATGCAGATCCCATGCTAGATAGCCCCCGAAGAACGCGCCCGAGATAAGTGCCAGGCTGGCCATGCCGAGAAGCACGGCCAGCGGAATATTGGCGAAGTAAATGGCTTGGAACAGAAACACGTTCGTCGCTGAAGCAACTGCCCCCGAAAGCATCATGACACCGAGCGAGCAGCGAGACGACATACTCATGCCAACGTCGACGAACAACCCCTCGATGACGGATACGAGCACGATGACAATTCCGTGCGTTCCTCCGGAGAGAAATTCCACCAGCCCTTTGATCAGTCCTGTCATCGTTCCGGAACCGAATTTCCGGATGATGGCCCGTGCCAGCAGGGGCCACAGTACATGCACACCCGCAATCAATTGCCCGGCGCCGAAGGGGACACCGAATAGCCGGTTGATCAAGTTTCCCAAGTATCCGATGTAGGTGGATAGAACACCGCCTACTGCGGACAGTAAGGCAATGAGCACGAGATCGCGCAGATCGAATCGAAACCTCGCGCTCGTTGTGTTCACACTGACCTGCCTACAGATCCAGCAAAATCTCAGCCAAGAACTTAACGGATCGAAGGTTTAGCTCGTCCGGAAGCTCGGTGGAATCGTCAAAGACAAAGCGCATGTAGCCATTGCTCTCCGGATCGAGGAAGACACCGTCCTTCTTGAAAGCAATGATGAACCGGTCATCACGAGCCACCAGGTTCGAGGTCACGGTTTGCGTGTAGCCGTCCGAAGCAACCAAGTCGATTGAATATCCGGTTTCGGCCAACGCATCATTGAAGTCGCCGTCATTGTAGTGGATACCATCTTCTACCGACGGGAACGCTTGATCATCCACATAGGCGAGCAGTCGCCATAGCGGCAAGCCCGCATATTCGCTGGTTACACCTTTGCTGGTGACCGATACGATTGACGTATGGCAAGGACATCCAATACCCGATTCCAATTCCCCCCGCGAGAAAATTCGTTCTACGGCACCGTCCATTCGCAAAGAATAGTCCTCATAGACGCCGAGGATCTCTATAAGAACAACCATCTTGGCTGACAATGAACTTGGGAAATGAGGCGTGTCTTCTCCCACCTGAACGATCCGGAAGTAGCCAGGGTCGAATGGCATGTAGGCTCCATTCTCCCTGTAGGCGAGGATCCAGGTTCCCTCAGATGTGTCCTGGAACATCTCAGCAAGATAGTTCATGGAATAGCCGTCAGCGGCCGTCACTCGAATGGTAGCTTCGCCACTCACATTCCCGATCAACGTCGTCATGGGCACACCAACATAGCTCGCGGTGTACTCAGCGTTGGTCGAGGTCGTGAACGTGCCATGACCGCCGAGCGATTCCAATTCTTCGACCTCGTTCAAGGTATAGGCCAGGGAGTTCTCGCCGTGAATCACTGTCAGCAGCTTGCCTTCGGGGAAGCTTGCCTCTTCCAACGAGACAACTTCAGGTTGAAGAGGAAGCGGTTCTCCACCGTAGTTGGGAACGAGATAGGCCACGCCCTTGACCATCATCCCCGTCGTCGAAAGCTTTTCTCCGAAGTAGTGGGAGAGGTCGGGGCCGAGGGAACTCAACATGTCTTCATTGCTGAATCCCTCGTCTTCGGGAAGGAAGATCAACATCGGGCCGTCTTCCCAATCATCGCCTGATT
>JAGLYB010000035.1 GCA_023132545.1 Candidatus Bipolaricaulota bacterium | reverse complement strand
CACCGCCCCTGGAATCATTTTGTACCAGCCATCAACGGCAATCACACCCAGCATGTCCGAAGAAGCCACCCCTCCCACAAATTCCATAATGGAGAAGATGGACACGCCTTTGTAAATGTGCGATGTCTTCCAATTCGCTCCTTCATCGTCCGTTGAGGGGCCCTCATAGGCGACGGTTCCCTCAATCATGGGGAAATCGTCCAGGGCGACCTCAACAAATCCCGCTTCCGTTTTGACGAAGATCGCCGACATTTCAGTCGCAGCTACCGTCCAAACCGTTCCCAGTACAAGCATGATCCCAAGAAGCACCTGTCGTTTCATTACCTTACCTTCCTTTCAAGCGTCCATACGGTTCTGTCGACAGAGCCACAGGGGATATCGATATGAAGACCTCATCGCCGGCATTCAGAGACACGTCTTGATCCGGTTTCCGCAGGACCAATGCATTTAATTCAATGCCACCGACCTCAAGAACAAGATTTGAGAGCGCTCCGACCTTCCGAGTCTTCTTGATTCGGGAGCGAAATACGTTACATGGCGTCAACATGATCCCCTGTGGATCTTCACTGAGAACGTGAATCGCCTCAGGAGGAATCATCACCCGCAGCTGTGTTGCATCCGAAAACGCGATCAGGGACCATGTTTCCGAACCTATTCTTGCAGTACAGAACGCTCCGTCTCTTGAGATAACGTGGGCTGTAAACTCGTTCTTCAGTCCTGCTCGATGCCCCTCTGGACTGTACTCGGCCAGGGTTACCGCTCGTTTGGCTTGCCGCAATCGTTCAACCCAAAGTAATTGCTCCACTGCTTCCCGCGGGGTTCCCGCCGATACCAGGAGATCGACCATGTTTAGGGACAAAAGCTCGGCTAAGCGCCGCATTTGAGGAAGTCCGGGAGCAGGACGTGTCCCATGTTCCATCCGAGAGAGACGCGTGAATTCGATCCCCGAATGAGCCGACAACTGCCGCAGGCTCATTCCCTTGTCTGCTCGTGCCTTGTGTAGGATTTCGCTGAATTGCGCCTTGGACATAGAACGAGTCTAGTTGTTGTGTTGTCATTTGTCAACAACTTCGAAGAGCCCTGGAATTAGCAAATATTGCATATCGTGAAACCTGAATCAGTGGGTATAATACGTTCCTATGAAGCGACAGCCCTCCCGACAACCCAATGACCTAACCACGGGGCCTATCACTCGCTCGCTGCTTCTACTCGCTTGGCCGGTCATGCTGTCGAACCTATTTCAGACCCTCTACAACTTCGCAGATCGACTGTGGTTGGGACGATGGGGATCTGTGGGAATCGCTGCCGTTCAGATATCATTCCCGCTGGTCTTTCTAACGATTTCCGTGGCCGGCGGGATCACCGTGGCTGGCATGGCACTCATCGCCCAGTACACGGGAGCCAATCGTGAGGAAGACGCCAACCTGGCCGCCGGACAAGTGTTCGTGTTCAGCGCTGTCTTGGCAACGATATTGGCCGTCATCGGCTATTTCGCGGCTGGACCGGTGATGTCACTTATGGGAGCGGATCCTGAATTGACAGCCGCCGCCACAACGTATCTGCAGATCATCTTCATCGGCGCCCCACTCATGTTCTCCACGTTCTTGTTTGCCGCACTGTTGAACGGAGTTGGAGACACTGTCACACCTATGATCTTGATGGGCGTGTCCGTCGGGGCCAACATTATCCTCGATCCGTTGTTCATCTTCGGATGGGGCCCTTTCCCGGAATGGGGCGTGATGGGAGCTGCAGTGGCGACCGTGCTGTCGCGTGGATTAGTGGCTCTGGCCGGATTCTATCTGCTGTTCTCAGGCAAACTAGGAATTCACATCCGTGCCTCGCATTTGAAACCGCGCTGGGGGCAAATCCGGCAAATCGCTTCCATTGGCAGCATGGCATCGATCGGTCAAACAGGAACCGCGTTGGGATTCACGATCTTGAACGGGGCATTGGCACGACTGGGAACAGCCGTAATCAGCGCATTCGGCATCGGGGCCGCCTTTATCTCGATCGCCTTGATGCCGGCCATGGGACTGGGCCAGGCCACTGCCACCATGGTGGGACAGAACCTCGGGGCCTCCAAGCCGGAGCGAGCCCGTCGGGTTGCCTGGGACGGCATGCTGATTTCCACGCTGATTCTGGTAGCAGCAGCGGCACTCGTCATCCCTTTCCGGTCACATTTGATTCGATTCTTCATGTCCGATCCCGAGGTACTGGAGATCGGCGGCCACATGCTCCTTCTGGTGGGGTTCGCCTTCCCGTTCATGGGTATTATCCAAGTCATGACCGGCGTATACCAAGGATCCGGACACACGGCCTATTCGATGTTCTTCGGCCTATTTAGGTTGTGGGGATTGCGTATCCCTCTCATCTACCTACTTGCCTATGTCCTTGCGTGGGGGGCAACCGGTGTGTGGTGGGCTATGTTCTGGTCCAACTTGGGCACGGCGTTGGTCTCCCTGGGCTGTTTCCTTACCGGGAACTGGGCGCGGCAGGTCATCAAGACGGGCCACGGTGAAAACGTTTCCACCTAGTTCCAACAGCCTTGCGCAGCATCAACGTTGCCCCTAATCTCTTCCAAACTCGAACTAACGGAGGGAGGGAATATGCCGACTATTACCGTTTCCGAAGCGCACCAACATATCGGGCAGCAAGTCACTCTACAGGGGTGGCTCTACAATAAGCGCTCCAGCGGAAAGATCCTGTTTCTGCAAGTTCGCGACGGCTCAGGTGTCATCCAGGCCGTACTTGGAGCGACAGACAATCCCGACCTCTTTGCCAAGGCGAGTCAGCTCTCACGCGAGACTTCGTTCATCGTTCATGGGCTAGTCAAGGAAGACCAGCGAGCCTCGATTGGATGCGAGCTACTGTTGACAGACCTCGAAATCTTGCATCAGCCAACCGAGGACTTCCCAATCGAGCTGAAAGAGCAAACACCTGGATTCCTGATGGACCATCGCCATTTATGGATTCGAACGGGGCGGCAAGTGCCGGTGCTTCGAATTCGCGATGCCGCATTCCATGCCTTTCGCGAGTTCTTTCATCAGCGCGGATTCGTTGCAACCGAGGCTCCCATTCTGACTGGCACGTCGGTTGAGGGAACAACCACGTTGTTCGAACTCGATTATTTCGGCGAGCCCGCCTATTTGGGGCAGTCCGGGCAGCTCTACTTGGAAGCCACTGCCATGGCTCTGGGGCGAGTCTATTGGATCGGTCCGGCGTTTCGTGCCGAGAAGTCGAAGACACGCAAACACGTTACCGAATTCTGGATCGCGGAAGCGGAAATGGCATTCTATGATCACAAGGCCAGCCTCGATCTCCAAGAGGATCTCGTTCGCTACATCGTGACGACGGTGATCGAAGAGAAGGCAGCTGAACTGAAGGAACTCGATCGTGACGTCGAGTTACTGCGAAGCGAAGTAACCGAACCGTTCGCACGGATCGACTATGGCGATGCCGTTACACTGCTTCAGGAGCTAGGCCATGATGTTGCTTTCGGCGACGATTTCGGGGCACCTCAAGAGGCTTCGTTGGGAGATCATTTCGGGAAGCCAATCTTTATCGAACGGTTCCCCATCGAGATGAAGCCCTTCTACATGAAACGGGATCCCTCCGATCGATCACGCGCATTGGCCGCCGATCTTATCGCACCCGAAGGATATGGAGAGATCATTGGCGGAAGTCAGCGCGTGGACACTGAGGAAGAACTCGTTTCCCAACTGAGAGAAGCCGGACTAGCTGTTGAGCCTTATCAATGGTATATCGATCTGCGCAAATTTGGATCCGTCCCGCACTCCGGATTCGGGATGGGACTGGCGAGGGTGATCGCCTGGATTACAGGAGTTTCTCACATTCGGGAAGTGATCCCGTTCCCCCGGCAGATCAATCGGCTGTATCCGTAGACATCCGTGCTGCCCGGCTATCCAACCTTCTTCTCAGGATCAATCCGGATGAGAATATCCACAGCATAGGTGCCTTCGGGAGTCGCCATCACCGGATTAAGGTCCAGCTCTGCAATCCTTGGACAATCGGCAGCCAATTGGGACAGACTGGTGATGACGTCGATCAAGGCTTCAAGATCCACGGCCGGCTGTCCGCGGAATGCTTCCAACATTGGAAAAGCGCGGATGGATCGAATCATAATCTCGGCTTCGGATCGAGAAATGGGCGCTACGCCGAACGCTACATCGCGAAGTGCCTCCACCAGCGTCCCGCCAATGCCAAACATGATGGCCGGACCGAAGGACGGATCACGCTCCAGGCCAATGATCAGTTCCCGACCGACCAACATTTTCTGGGCCAGGATTCGCGCATCCGGCATCTGCAATGAATCGATGGTCCCACGCAATTGCCCATAGGCCTGGAAGAGATCCTCTTCTGCTTCAATGTCCGTGATAACCGCATTCAACTCGAATCGATGCAACAATTCGGGGGAGTCGATCTTCAGCACAATCGGGCCGTCTGCCCCTTCGAGAAACTTCCTCCCCTCATCCAGCGATTCAAGATAGACAAACGGACAAACCGGCAGTCCATAGGCAGACAAGATCTCTGCCCCCTCGTCAAAGAACAGGCCCGTGCGGCCTTCGCCCATTGCCTGGTGAAGGATGTTACGCGCGGTACCGAAATCATGATTTGACGAAATTGTAGCCACGGGACTTTGGGTCTCCAGAGCCTTCACGCGACAAAGCACATCAACGGCACTAACAGCTGTTTCGGGCATAACATAGCTGGGAATCCATTCTTCTTGCAGGCGTGCAACAAGCGGGGTCACCATTTCACTGCGACTCAACGTGCAAACCAAAACCGGTTTGTCCGGCATCTTCGCCTGGACTCTGAGGATTCCTTCAGCGACATTCTCGACGGGCTCGTTATAGACCATAGGAGGCCTAAAGATGACGATGGCTGCGTCAACGGAAGGCAGTGTTGTTTCCAACGCACCTTCGTAATCGCTACTTCCTGCTGTTGCGATCATGTCCACTGGATTTCCATAGCCGGCTTCAGGAGGGAGGAATTCGCGCAAATGCCCTTGAACGTCACCTGAAAGGGCGGGAACATCGATGCCCAGACGCTCGCAAGCATCAGCGGCAATGATGCCTGCCCCACCGGCATTGGTCAGAATGACGACACGGTTTCCTGCCGGTAGAACACCCTTTTGCAGCACTCGAAGTGCGCTCAAGGCTTCCTCGATCGTCGTCACACGTAGCGCGCCGCTCTGTCTCAAGAACGCATCGACAATTGCGTCCGGGCTGGCCAACGAACCGGTATGAGAAGCCACTGCAGCTGCTCCTGCTTCCGTACGTCCCGCCTTCAGCACGACCACGGGCTTATCTCGATCAATCGTCTTGAGAATTCGACGAAACTCGTTGGGATCAGCAAAGCTCTCCAGATAAAGGAAGATGGCCCGGCACTGAGGGTCGGCTGCAAGCTGTCGGAGAAAGTCGTTCTCTGTCAATCCGGCTCGATTGCCGAGATTGATGAATGTGGATACTCCAAGCCCCGTTTCCTCAAAACTCTCCAGCAAGGTTTCTCCGAGAGAACCGCTCTGCGAGATGAACCCAATCCCACCTCCCGTGAGAAACCAGCGGGAGAACGACGCATTCAGTTTGATGCCTTCAGAGCGGTGGATAATGCCCATGCAATTGGGGCCAACAACATTTAGTTCATACTGCGCGATCAATTCCCGTAGGTGTCTCTCCAGACGTTCGCCTTCAGCCCCCGTTTCTTTGAATCCTGCCGTGATGATGACAAGATTCTGAATTCCCTGCTTTCCGCATTCCTCAACAGCGTGAAGAACCAGATTCCGATTGATCGCTAGAATGGCAAGATCGGTCGATTTGGGAAGCCTCTCAATCGAGGGGTAACAGGTGAATCCTAGGACCGTTTCGTATTTCGGATTGACTGGATAGATGTCTCCTGCAAATCCGCAGGCGTGTAGATTACGCAGAATGCTTCCAGCGACGGAACCATCCCTCGAACTCGCACCGACAATGGCAACGGCTTTCGGCTTAAGCAGTTTTGTTAGTTCGTTTTCCATCAATTCCCATGCCTTTCGCGATCAGCCAGATCAACCCCACCGAAATCAGAAGATCCCCGATACTAAAGGCAGATGAGGACGGAATCCATTTCGGAACGTAGAGGAAATCCCCAAGAAAGTTCAACCGCGTACTAGCTGACATGAGAATCAGATTTGAATAGACACCCTCATGCATCAACCGCTCAGCAAGGAACGGAAGCCCCGCATTCTGTAGGGCACTGACTGAGGCAGGCATAAATCCGCCATTGGCAAGCAGAACAATGAAATTGCAGACAGCGCCAAGTCCAAGCACAAGGATCGGTAAGAGTCGGATGTTCGCGAGAATCCAGACCGCCAGCAGGCAGTAGGAAAGGATGTGAAGTGGTGCCGTGGCGAACGGGAAGATTGCTTTGGATGTGAAGGAAGGGAAGATCACGAGCTGGATGAGGAGAGCCGGCAGCAGAAGGCCCAACCACCGCAGGGGTAGCTTCCCGAGTCCCGAAAGACGTCCGCCAACTGCAAATCCGATGATCAAGCCAATGGGGACGACAAACAGAAAGAACATCGGATTTGTTACGCCTCCGCGTTCTGAGGGGATTTCAACAGATCCGCCGGTTGTTCGGCAGGCATCGCATCGATCACACGAAGCAACGCTGCCGCCACAACGGGATCCAGCTCGATCTCCTTCATCTCGTTGATCATCCGAATCGTTTCGTCTTTGCTGAACGCCTTTCGGTAGGGGCGATCCGTAGTCAACGCGTTATAGATGTCAGCAGCGGCAATAACCCGCGCAATCAATGGAATTTCCTCTCCCTTAAGACCATCAGGATATCCCGCGCCATTCCAACGTTCATGCTCGTGCCGAACAGCATTGGCAACAGGTGAATAGATCTCGATCCCGGCAATAAGCTCCGCACTGATAACCGGGTGCTCACGCATCTTGACCCATTCATCTTCATCCAGTTTCCCCGGCTTGAGGAGAATGGAATCGGGAATAGCTACCTTGCCGATATCGTGAACACGTGCTGCGATATTGATCTGTTCGATCTCTCGTTGACCCAGATCCATTTCCAAACCGACCTTGACCGCCAATTCGGCCACTTCCATGGAATGCACCGCCGTGTAATGGTCGCGGGCATCCAGCAATTGTGAAATCCTCTCGAATGTGTTCCGGGCTTCAGTCTGAAGCTTGACATATCCGCGGAATGAAAAATGGACCAGCGTAAGAGGGAACAGGGCCAAGAAGACATGCCACACGGTGATGGAATACATGGCAGTCAAGAGAAGAGCTGATACACACAACACCAGATACTGCATGAAAAACTGCCGAATGCTGCTGCCAAGCGAGTGGAAGAAGGGCTTCTTCTCTGTAATCGAAACGATCCCTGTGACAAAGGAAAGGTTCGCTATAAGGTAAATTCCGAATACGGCAATCGCTAAGGCGAAGTCTTTGAGATCAACTAGTTGCAGAACCTCGCGTCCAGAGATTTTGAGAAGAAGGCCTGCCAACGTTACCGTGATGACAAGCTGGCTAACGTTGAATGCTATCGGGATAAGTCCTGTCGTTCCTTTCGAATCACCGGAATTAAGCCGCAGAAAAAGCTCTGAGAGCAGCGAAGAAAGAAAAACCGAGATGACCGCAAGATGTGGCCCTAGGATGAAAACCGATGCGAGGCAGATAGCAATTGAGCTCGAGATTTCCCAGTTGTATGCAGGAACCCAGGTCGCGTAGACCTCGGCAAGAACAGCTAATATCACGAATATCGCAAACAGAGAGAGTTTTTCCGCGCTTGGGAAAGTGCTTTGAACTACCGCATAGCCTAGGGACGACAACGCTAAGAATGTCAGTGCAGCAACGTAGGCATAGGCGACAACTGGGCGTCTCATCAGTCCCCCTGAAGGTGAGAGATCGAAATCTTAACTATAGAACTCGCGGGTATACTCAGCTAGCTCTGTTGCTCTCGTACTTAGGGCTACCAGCAGCACTGTCAACACCAACAACAGGGGACGATGCTCTTCCGAGGATTTTAGTACGTCATACAGCGTCGCCTATCGACCCCCTGGACGCCACTTGATATTCTCAGCCAGCAACAATCCCAGCGTTGCGATCACCAGCAAGTAGTACATCGTCTTCCCGCCGAAGAGCTTGCCGACTGCTCTTTTCATTCGCTCTTCTCCCTTTCGGTTGTATCCGCCCCATTTCATTAGTTTGGCCTCCTAATCTTTGATCGGTCTAGCGGCCGCCTGGGCGCCACTTGATGTTTTCAGCCAGCAGCAGTCCCAGCGTTGCGATCATCAGCAGGTAATACATCGTCTTTCCACCAAGCAGTTTCTTCATTCTCTCTTCTCCTTTTTTGTTGTATCCGCCCCATTTCATGACTCTACCTCCTTGTGATTTCTCTCAATAGCCATGAACAAAGTATCCAAGGATCCGCTTCGCTCTGTGGCTTCGAACTTTGTAACTAATAGGGCAAACGAAGGGAACGGTCAAGTTTTTTGAATGATATTTGCAGATATTTTGAAGAAGGCCTTATAAACGGATACTATTACATATATACTGACTTTCGACTGTATGCATTCCGAATGTTATTTACGTACGCAGGGAAGCGAAGATTCGTATTGACGCGATTTGCTATACTCCTCTCGCATCTGCGGATTAAGTTCTACTGCTTGCTGCCGAAAGGTAATGCCGTCTGAGACGTCATTCCCTTATTTGACTTCGCTTCAGCGCCCCGATAAAGTTACCCGCAGATTGAGGACGAGGTGTTAGAGTGAGAGAGTACGAAATTGTATATGTAATCCGCCCTGATCTATCGGATGAGGATCGAGCGGCCAAGATCGAACGCATACACTCCCTGATCACAGATAATGGTGGTCAATTGGGGAAAGTGGAAGACTGGGGAAAGCGAGTGCTGGCTTATGAGATCAAGCATTACACAGATGGGTACTATGGTCTTGCGGAATTCCAACTCGCCCCGGAGAATGTTAGGACGATTGAGGAACGCTTAAATATCGACGAAGAGATTCTTCGATACCAAACCATTTCCCGAGCGTAACTGGAGACACCATGGCAGCCAGCTTGAATCGTATCATTCTAATCGGCAACTTAACTGCCGATCCTGAACTCCGATATACATCAAGCGGTACCGCTCGTACGAAATTCTCCATCGCCGTGAACCGTCAGTACAAGAATGCGTCCGGACAATTGCAGGAAGAAACTACGTTCGTACCCATTGTCACCTGGGGATCCCAGGCTGAGAATTGTTCGAATTACTTAAGCAAAGGTCGCTCAGTAGCTGTCGAAGGGCGTCTGCGCATTGATTCGTTCGAGAATGCAGAAGGTGAGCGCAAGAAAGTCGTCGAGGTTGTCGCATCCACAGTCCAGTTCCTGGGCGGTGCTCCTCGATCAGGTGACGCGCCTGCCAAAACTGCGGTGCCACCTTCAAGTTCAGAACCGGAGGCAAGCACAACGGAGGAGGTTCCGTTCTAAGTTATGTATCATCGTAGAAAGAGGAAATGCAGAGTTTGTGAGCAGAAGCTCACGCTCGATTATAAGCGGCCTGCAGAGTTGAAGCAGTTCATGAATCGTTTGGGAAAGATTCTTCCCAAGAGGGCAACGCGTCTGTGCGCGAAACATCAGCGCGCTCTTGCCTTACAGATCAACCGCGCTCGCAAGATCGCCCTTCTCCCCTACGTGGGAGAACGTGAGCCCATGAAAATGCGCCGGTAACTCGGCAGGTATTTGAAAATCGGACAAGACGCCCCAGCAAACAATCTTGCTGGGGCGATTTCTTTGGTAGGCCGAACTCACGGATGCCCTCCGAAGGTAGTTTTCGCCATAATGGAGTCATCATGAAGCAAACGGGTGCCATCATTTTTCACCCCCCCGTAGGACCGTCCGCAGTGGAACGGATGGTGGCTTCCGCTCGCGAAGCCTCAGCCTGCGATCTCGTTCAGTCCTTGCAGCCACTGATTCCCACGATCATCGTCGTTTGTTCCCCAGATTCGTCCGGCATATTCGAATCGCTCGGGGCGCACGTTCTAACAGTCGAGGGTCCAGAGGAATTCCACTTCGGCGACACACTCAAGGAAATCATCCGAGAGTACAGCCTTGAATCCGTCGTCTACTTCGGCAGTGGCAGCGGCATGCTTCTGACGCCAGAACAGCTGGAGGGTATCGTTAGATTCACTCAACGTGCCCAGGCAGCAGTCCTATTTAACAATTTCTACTCCTGCGACTTTGCCGTTTTCACTGACACATCTTCTCTGCTTCAATTTCCACTTCCCGAGACAGACAACGGACTTGGTTTCCTGCTGGCCGACTTCGGCGTGAGTTGTTACAGCCTCCCTCGCTCTCTAGCATCTCAATTCGATTTGGATACTCCTATCGATTTACTACTCCTAAAGGAAGCAGGTCGAGGAGGTCCACGGCTGCATGAATTCCTCGGGAGGCAACAGTTCGATCATCCCAGCCTGAAACAGATCAGCACTCTGCTCATCGAAAGAACAGCCCTCGTATATTTGGTGGGACGTGTCAGCCCGGTCACGTGGCAAGCGTTCGAACAGCAGGTCGCTTGTAGAACGGCAGGGATGATCGAAGGCCGTGGTATGAAAGCCTATGCCGACAGGCAACCTCCTGTATTGGCAAACCTCTTTCGCGAACGAGGGTTCGGAGATTTCTTCGGCGCACTGGAGGAATCTGCCGATGCAGCCATTATCGATTCTCGTCCATTGCTTGCCCGCAACGGAACTCTTCCTTCGTCATACGAGCGATTCTCGAGCGATCTGTTTCGAGTGCCGGAACTCAAGGATCCGGCCTGGATCGAATTCACACAGCAAGCATTGAATTGCTCGATCCCGATTCTTCTTGGAGGCCATTCCTTGGTCAGTGGTGGTCTTTATCTCCTTTCCGAGATCTGCTGGAAAGGACGAAACCTTCCCCGTAGACTTCACCCCGAGCCGTACGAAGGAGAGGAAAGCCAACATGAGCCAATATCCGGACAAGCATCTGATTGACATCGACCCACAAACGGCAGCCTTGATCGCCGCTGAAGAGCATCGGCAGCGAGAGAAGATCATCCTCATCCCTTCGGAAAGCTTGACACCCAAACCAGTTCGCGAAGCCCTGGGCTCGGTTTTCACCAGCGTCTATGCTGAGGGCTATCCACGGAAAGCCATGATGACAACAGATCCCGATGAACTGGCCGAGCTGGACGTACAGATGGCCAGCTATCGTCGGTATGCGGACCGTCGATTCTACAAGGGGACTGAACTCGCAGATGTCGTGGAATCGCTTGCTGCTCGTCGCGCTGCCGAGTGTTTTGCCACAGACGAGTATCCGGCAAGCCGGATCTTCGCCAACGTCCAGCCATTGTCCGGCGCGGCCGCAAACCTAGCCGTTTACGAAGCCTTTGTTGCTCCCGGCGAAACTGTCATGGGAATGGCTTTGACAGAAGGCGGCCACCTGACGCACGGTTCGGAATTCAATGTCACGGGCAAGCGATACAACATCGTGTCCTATGCGGTCAATCCAAACACCGGGAAGCTGGATTATGAGGCTATGCGTGAGATGGCCGAAAGACATCGTCCCAAAATGATTATCGGCGGATTCACGTCCTATCCCTGGCAGCCTGATTGGCAAGCCTTTCGTGACATCGCCGATGCAGTCGGCGCCATCCTCCTTGCAGATGTGGCACATACCGCAGGATTGATCGTGGGAGGCCAGTACCCGAATCCGATCGGCATCGCCGATGTCGTCAACTTCACCACACACAAGACTCTGTGTGGAGCACGCGGAGCCGTGATCCTATCAACCGATCCTAAAATTGCCGCAGCCGTCGACAGTGCCATCTTCCCAGGGCAGCAAGGAGGACCACACGTCAACAAGTTTGCCGCTCTCGCCGTTACTCTAAAATTAGCACAGCAACCTGAATACAAAGAACTCCAACGCCGAATCGTCGAGAACGCCGGGTTCCTCGCATCCGCGTTGGAGATTGAAGGCTTAACCCTGGCTTATGGTGGAACGAACACGCATCTACTGCTGATCGACTTGCGCGAGATCACATCGGAGACTGGATTCGTCATGATGGGCGAGATCGCATCGCGTATTCTCGATTTGGCCGGCATTGTATGTAACAAGAACACGCTGCCCGGTGATACCAGCGCCGCCGACGCCCATGGAATCCGACTGGGAACCCCGTGGATCACACAGCGAGGCATGGGCAAGACCGAGATGGAATTGCTCGCCGGCATCATCGCTCGCGTCCTGCGTGGCATTCATTCCTTCACGTATCAAGGGCTCTCCAGTCCTCTCTCTCGCGGAAAGATCGCCCTTTCCGTTCTTGAGCAGGCGAAGCGTGACGTACGCGCGTTGGTTTCGCGCATCGACCCTACAATTCACCCTAGTCAACCTTCGCTGAAAGTCGAGGATTCGCCATGGGCCATCCTCCGTATGTATGGCGGACGAATCCGAGCCCTGTTGAACGAAGCCACTCCATCAGATCTGATGTTATTGCAGCCAGGCGATTCCCTCCGTACGTTCTTCTTTGATGAAAAGGGAATGCTGATCTCTGAAATCATCGTCGGAATGCTGGAGAAGGACGATTTCCTCGTTCTTGCGCCCACTGAAACCGGAGACGTCGTCAAGCAGTGGCTATCCGGACTGGCCGACGGATACATCGTATTCGATGAAGGCGACGTGTTTCGCAAGGTTCAGGGCCCGGCTGTTGTCGAGGTTCTCACCGAAGCGGACGTACCTTCCATCGGTCAGGAGTGGCTCTCGATCCCCATTCTCGGCTCAAGCAACGGACTATCGATTCGCGATGTCTATGCACGGTCACCCGAGCGATTCGATCTTGAGAAGCCTTATTTCGTCGCTCAATCGAGGCTGACCTTCCCAGAAGTGGCAGACGAGCATACCGTTTGGGTGTGGGAGAAACCGGACCAAGAGCTTCAGCATACGACCCTTTACGATGCCCACAAACAGCTGGGAGCGCGATTGGTACCGTTCGCGGGCTGGGAGATGCCGGTTTGGTATTCTTCAGCCTTGGAAGAGCATCGGGCCGTACGAAAAGCTGCCGGGCTGTTTGACCTCGGGCACATGGGCGTGTTCGGGGTCTCGGGGCTACACGCTACCGAGTTTCTGAATGCCGTATGCTCGAACTACGTCGCTTGGCTTCAGAATGGCCAGTCCCAGTATGCCTATCTTCTGGATGCAGACGGGAACGTACTTGATGACATCTTCATCTATCGCCGCGCTTGGGACCGCTACCTGGTTGTTGTCAACGCAGTCAACGAGCGCAAGGACTGGGAATGGCTCAACGGAGTCAATGACGGCACCTATGCGATCGACAAAGAGATCGTCAGTCGGCGTCCAAAGCGGGTACAGATCCAGGATCTCAAGGAAACGCGAGGTGTAGTCGACATCGCCATACAGGGACCTGCAAGCCCAATGATCCTATCTGAGATGGTGTCTCCTGATCAGAAGCGAACTCTGGCTGCCCTACAACGGACGGAGTTTTGCGAACTCGATGTAGATGGCCATCAGTTGATCGTTGCGCGTACCGGATATACGGGGGAAGAACAGGGTTACGAGATCTACGTTGGAGGATCTTCGGTTTGCTGGTTGTGGAATCGCCTGCTGGAAGTTGGCGAACCCCATGGCTTGCTCGCTTGTGGACTCGCTTCGCGAGATTCCACCCGTACGGAATCCGGACTCCCGCTGTATGGCCATGAGCTTGCCGGCCCCTATTCCATGAATCCGTTCGAGGCCGGGTTCGGCTCGTATGTCAAACTCCACAAGCCGTTCTTTATCGGCCGTACGAAGTGCGTGGCCGATTATGTTGATCGAAGTCGCTCGCTCATCCGCTTCCACGTAAGCGCCGGTGCGCGCCGCATTCAGACGGGAGCATCCGTTCTCGATCGAACCGGAACGGTCATTGGCCACGTCACAAGTTGCGTGAGTCTGGGTGAACTCCAAGTCGGATTGGCTCTCGTCAACAAGCCAGCCGTCGATCCGGGAACGATGCTTTCTCTGATCAATCCGCCGCGCGGCAGTCAACCGGCCGCAATCTTGGGCGAACTCCAGCTAGGAGATCGCATCACGCCTCCGATTTCCGGAACTGTGCTTCCTCGGTTTATGGCAAGGGGAACGATGCCCCAGACAGGAGAAGAGTAGACAGCGGCTTGCTGGTGTTCTGGGAAAGGCTTGAGGCAGCTAGTTGAGGCGGCGATCCGAAGGAATGGACGGGCTGATATTGGTCAGCCATTTCAAGCTGGCCGGGAGCACAGATTGAAGCATCTTGGCATAGCTACGCCAGTGATCACGCTCGTCACACAGTTCCTGAACGAGTTCCTTGAGTACCGACGATTCAACGTCCGTGGGCAACATGATGTAGACACCGGGAGGTTGCTCTGCATACGACAACTCCCACTTCAGTCGTAGAACCGCTTCTTGAATGGGAAGGCCTTCACTCTCGCGGAGTTCTTCGAGACGGCGAAGGATGGCCACCGCTTCTCCTTCAAAGATTAAGCGGTTTCGGGGGCCTCGCGAGAGATATACGTCCAACGTCTCCCCCAAGGCGTTCACTCGGTTTCGCACTGTACTCTTGGACATTCCAAGGAATCGTGCAACATCTTCCAGTGTGGCCATGGCCGTAGTATACAAGATGCACACAATCATTTCGTGTAATGCGGACAACTCTTGTACCGGATATCAGGCGTGAATTGACAGATCGCCTCATTGGAGTCATCGATCGTCTGGGCCGAACCAAGTAGAGCACGAGCTAGACATCTTTCGCAGTGCCAATGGGGATCACGAGTTCCACATCAACCCTGTCCTCATCGACGCTGCCGGAAGGCTTGCCTACCAGGTTTTCCTCAAGGACGGAAACCCTCAATCCAGCCTGCATCAATCGAGCAGCCAGCGCCCAAGCACCAGCGAAGTCAAGGATCGCCGCCACGCTGGTTTGCCAAGCAACTGAAGCACAGTCAGCTTCAGGAACATGGTCAAATCTTCGATGAATCTCGGCCAGCACGCGCGCCTTCTGGGGCAACGGCCAGATACCCAGCTCAACAGCCTTGATGCATCCTTCTCTGAAAGTAGCCGCAACGCACTCCGTCCGACCCATGATCCGATGAAACTTCGACCGCTCAATCTGAACCCTTACATGCTCCCCGCTCTCGGCATCAACGATCATGCCTGCTATCGCCTTCTGAAACCCGTCTCCACGAGCAATAAGGCTTTGCGAATTCCACTTCACTGCTTTCATGTCTTCTCCCTTCCAAAAGAAAAGACCACAGGCGTGTTTTGCCTGTAGTCGTCATGCCCATCCCGATGGAGCAGCCGAGGCTGCGTACGGGCGGGCTAGTTCGTCGTCGTGCTCAGGAAAAGGAAACTGGGCTTCAGTTCTGCGAAGCCCATCTCAAGCTTGTTGCTCCTCTTCCCGTTCATAACGCAACCACCCTACTGCATTCATCTACGAGCGTCAATAGCAAAATGGGATCTCGGCGTCTCCAATTCCTATTGCTTCCCAAGATGTCTATGATGCATTCAGAGGATTAGAGACATACCGATCGACTTGGAGGAGAGACTCATGCGAAAGGATTTTCGAGACTTCATACTGAAAGGCAATCTACTTCAGCTTGCCGTCGCCTTCATCATGGGCGCAGCATTCGGAGCCGTGGTGAAATCGTTCATCAACGATCTCATTATGCCGATCATCGGAAAGCTTGTCGGAAACGTGGACTTCACCAACCTGTACATCAATCTATCCGGCCAGATCTATGAATCCGCCACTGCTGCCCGAGAAGCCGGGGCTGCCGCCATTTACTACGGTGCTTTCATCAATACCGTCGTAACGTTGTTGATCGTCGCCTTGGTGATGTTCTATCTGGTCCGAGCCGCCATGCGAATGCAGAAACCCGTTGAAGAAGCAACCCCGACCACCAAAGACTGCCCGTTCTGCATGACAACGATATCCATTGCTGCCGTCCGCTGCCCCAACTGCACTTCAGAACTAGGTTCCTAAATAGGCCAAGCCGGCGGCCGGCGACTCAAGAATCTATCTCTGAGCGCATGGTCATCGAATGAACAGATCCATATGCGTATGATGTGGCATCCCAGAGAATCCAAGGAGTCCTTTATGGTCGACGCATCGATTCGACAGACGTTCCTCGATATCGCGAGCAACGAGCATGCCATCCCGGAAGATGTAGATCCGGCAGAGTTCGTTTATTCTTCCATTCCTTTGCTTGGAGAATCCGACGGCGAATTCCGCGAGCGTAACGTCTATGGCACACTCCATCGTTGGATCGTCTCGGAAGCCATCGACGCGCAGGGACTCCGCGATATTCATCTGGGTCTCCTGGGAGAGAATGCACTGTTCTCAGGCATCGGAGAGAACGGATCCGACAGCGTATTCCTTAGGGCATTCGTCGCTCTCCTCCTCGTACCAACCCTCTACATGCATCGGAAACAAGCGTTTCTGTCTTCAGAAGAGGTGGAGCAAACATGCAATGATTTAGCTCGATACCTTCGCGAAGAGAAGGATCTGCGCGGATACATATCGGGTGAGAAATGGTGGGCTCACGGCATCGCCCATGCCGCTGACGCCGTGGGGCAGCTCGTCCAATGCTCCGAGTTGGGTAGCGAGCCGATCGTTCAGTTACTGGAGGCCATCGCAGGTGCAATGACCCCAGACACCGTTGTCTATGCCCATGAAGAAGACGCCAGAATGGCGGCTGCTGTCCTCAAACTGCTCAAGCGCGACGTGTTGTCCCAGGAGATCATCGAGAATTGGCTGAAGCACGTCGTCCCTAAAGCACGTTTCGAAGGCCAACTCCCCAACGTTCACATCCAATACGTCAATGCCCGCAATTCCCTGAGATGTCTGCTTTTCCAAGCCAAGGGCGAGCTTGCCGATGGAGTGATCTCCCTCATTGAAGCCGCTCATGCCGCCTTACCTGACCGGTAAGCCCAATCCATGAACCTCGGTGCGTCACGAGATATCAACGACCTCCTCAAACTATGGGGAGAAGCTTTCCAGTCAAACGAACGTCGGCTCCCTCGACTGGTCCGCCTACCGGACGACCGCTCAATCGTATTCGCCGGAGATATCCACGGAGATCGGGACGCAGTTGAAACCGTGTTCTCGCGATTTCCAACATCGGATCACATGATTGTGTTCTTGGGAGATATCGTGGATCGGGGGGCCGACTCACTGGGAGCTATGGCGTTGATCGCGCAGGAGAAACTCAAGGCTCCGTCTTGCGTGCACCTGTTGATGGGTAATCACGAGGCTCGCAGCATCTCCTATTTCAGACCCGCCGACTTTTGGGATAGCCTTCCCGAAGACCAGTCCGAGAGACTGGCTCATCATCTGATGAAACTCCCGTTGGCGGCTTGGCACCCGTTAGGCATCCTCACCACCCATGGCGGTCTCCCAGATCTTCCCTCTCTGGAGGCCATAGACAACATCGAATTGGGATCCGCGCAATGGCGGGCTCTGACCTGGGGAGATTGGGTGGATGAAGATCGAAAATCAATCGCCCTGGGAAACCGGCCTGCCTTCGGCCCAACGGCCTTCGAGAAACGATCTTCGCAGCTTGGAATCAAGATTCATATCCGCTCCCACCAGCCGACAGCTCCGCTCTATCTGTTCAATGATCGCTGTCTGACGCTGTTCACAACCGTCGCATACGGAGGCGGTAAGCGCCAGGTCGCTCGATTGATGCCAGGCCGGCAGATTGACACGGCTCGCGATCTCGAACTCATCGAGATCTAGCTAGAATCCTTGTCCCACGCGAAATGAACCACTACCCTCAGAATCGTTACGTACTGAGCATAGACACACACCGCGACAAGGACCAACCAAGGAGAATCCATATGCACGATCCACGAGTTGAGAAGCTAGCGCAGGTTCTGGTCAATTACTCCATCGGCGTCAAGCCGGGAGACAAGGTATTGGTTCAAGGAGGCCCAATCGCCGAGCCTTTGCTCAAGGCCATTTGTATCGAAATCCTCAAGGCGGGCGGGCACACGTTCCTCCGCCCTGTTATGCCGGGATTTGGCGAACTCGTTTACAAGTACGGCAATGATGAGCAGATTCAGTACATCCCCGAGCCGCTGAAACAGGCCGTGGAGACGTTTGACGCCTCCATCAATCTAATGAGCCCTGTAAACACCAAAGCCATGACCAACATCCCGCCTGAAAAGATCGCTCTGGCCAGCCAAGCCCAGGGTGAATTGTTCGGAACCATTATGAAGCGTACGGCAGACGGGGATTTCAAATGGACGTTGGCCTTGTTCCCAACCAATGCCTCTGCCCAAGACGCCGAGATGAGCCTGTCCGAGTACGAGGATTTCGTGTACAGCGCCTGCTTGCCTAACATGGATGACCCGGTTGGGTATTGGAAGAACGTGTCTGTCCAACAGCAGAAGGTCGTCGACTATCTCGACAAGGTCAGCACACTGCGAGTTGAAGGTCCAGATGTCGATCTCCACATGAACGTTGAGGGGCGAACATTCGTCAACTGCTGTGGCACTCGCAATATGCCTGATGGAGAGGTATTCACCGGACCAGTGGAGGATTCCGTCGAAGGTCACGTGCGTTTCTCCTATCCTACCACCTATCAGGGGCGTAAGCTCGAAGGCGTGCACTTGTGGTTCGAGAAGGGCAAGGTTGTCAAAGCCACTGCGGATAAGGGCGAGGACTTCCTGCTCAAGACGATCGACATCGACGAAGGGGCCCGTTTTGTGGGGGAATTCGCCATCGGCACCAACGTGGGCATCACCAAAGCTACTGGTAACACGCTGTTCGACGAGAAGATCGGCGGCAGCTTCCACATGGCCTTGGGCCGCGGGATGCCGGAAACCGGAAGCGTCAATGAATCGGCCATTCACTGGGACATGGTTTGCGATCTGTCGCAAGGCGGGAAGATCTGGGCCAACGAGGTACTGATCTACGAGGACGGAGCGTTCATCCCCGAGTTGAAATAGCAGTCCGCAAATTGCAATAGCACAACAAGGAGAATCCGGGTGTCCGACAAGTCCTTTTCGGACACCCATAAGCTGGTCGTGATGATAGAGCCCCAGCCCATCGGAAGTTGCTTCAGGCCTGTATCCTTCGTATGCTGTCGCACACTCTCAATCCAGTGAGGTAGCATGGATAAAGCGACGCTCCGACCCTATGTGTTCGAGATCCTGAAGAAGACGCCACAAACCCATTTCCATGCGATCGAGAACGATTTGCGAAGGCTGGTCGAATCGTATGAACGGCATGACGTCCTCACACTCCAGGAAATCCTTTGGGAGCTTCTGGTGCAAGGTGTGTTGGCACCGGGAAAGAACTCGCTCAATCTGAACCTGCCGTTCGTTCATCTCACCGAGTATGGTTCGCAGTGTCTTGAAGACGGGCGAATTCTGGCTCGCGATCCCGATCGCTACATCGGACGGCTGACAGAAGTGACGGATGCTGAAATCGACGATTTCGTGCTGCATTCCGTTCGCGAGGCACTGTCCGTTTCCCTAACCGGAAGCTGGTCTTCCTCCGTAGTTTTGCTGGCGCGGGCGGCCGAACATCTGTTCGATCAGCTTGCGAACATATTGCTGAGTACGCGACAACACGGAGGCGAAACTCAAGAACTGGAAGCGTCAACTCGTCCTGCTCGCAGCCGGGCCCAGGCTGTTATTCAAACCTTGCAGCATCATTCGTTGTCGACAGATATCACTGAATCCATCGAACCGCAGCTCAACGGCCTGATGGCACTCATTCAGCTGTCTCGAAACCAGGACGGATCACCCCGATGGACTCCACTGTCACGCGATCAGGTCTTGGGATTCTTCTTGCTGTTTCCCGAGCAGTGTGCTTTCGTTTACCATCTGATGAACGCTCTAGAGGGGGAAGCCGCTTCCTAGTAGGTTGCGGCCGATCTGCGGGTTCCGTCAGAGAAAGGGAAATTTCATGTCCATGATTGCTATGTCCATCGTTCTGACCGTGGTCGTCGGTATGGCTATTGCCACGCAAACGTTGTTCGCAGGTGTGTTGGGACATCATGTCGGGGTCATGGAATCGGTATTCATTATCCATCTCGGGGGATTGGTGGCCGCAGGCGCCTACCTCCTCATCTTGGGAGGAGGAAATCTCGGGGCATGGAAAG
>JAGLYB010000034.1 GCA_023132545.1 Candidatus Bipolaricaulota bacterium | reverse complement strand
TGCATCCGGGAGGCTACGACCCGGTTCCCTAATATAGCCGTTCCGTTGTATCGCTCGTTAACCAGCCCTGGCAGCACATTATTTCAGCAAAGCCTGAATCCCGTCCACAGTCACCACTCTACCGGCCAGCAAAACGTTGCCATCTACAGACAACGCGGGCGTCATCATCACGCCGCGATTGGCGATCTCGATGATGTCCGTCACCTTGGAGACCTCAGCCTCGATACCAAGTTCTCGAACCGCGGCTTCGACATTGTTCATCAGGGCCTCGCATTTCGGGCACCCGGTTCCCAGAATCTCGATCTTCATGTCGTCTCCTTCGTTCTATCCGACAATCGCCCCAAAGATCTTGCCTGTAAGCGTGGCTGCGATCACAACAAGCAGGACATAGGTCAGCGTTTTCTTCGTTCCAAGGATCTTCCGAATCACCAGCATGTTGGGGAGAGAGAGCGCCGGGCCAGCCAGAAGCAGCGCCAGTGCCGGACCGTCGCCCATTCCCGAACCCATCAATCCTTGAAGAATCGGAAGCTCAGTCAGGGTAGCGAAGTACATCAGTGCTCCGGCAAAGCTGGCAACCAAATTCGATGCCCAGCCGTTCCCCCCCACTGCGCCGCTGATCCATTCCGGAGGGATCAGGGCAACGTGCCCAGGGCGTCCCAGCAAGAATCCGGCAATCAGAACGCCGCCGAACAGGTAGGGCAAGATGAGCTTGGCGTATGACCAGGTCGAGCCACCCCACTCCCTTGCCTCATCCTTTGAGTACCAGAGGATCATCAGTCCGATAAGAGTCAATAAGAAGAACCCGGCGATGTAGAAGCGCGCATTGTAGATGGAGGTGTAGGCAGATGGTGCGTAGGTGATCGATTCGATCTCGTTCCTCTCGATGCTGGTGATTGAATCCGAATCTTGCAGCTTCACCAGCACCTCATCCGCTGTCTCCCCGGCTCTGGTGGCGACGATCGTCTCTCCAGCTGTGGTCTCGACTGACAGACTTCCCGGTTTTCCCCAGTTGGCGAAGACGAGAATCAACACCATCAGGGCGATGGGTATGGCTGTTTTCCAGATTGGCTTTCCATCCTCTGGAGGGGGCGCGGCCATGGCAGCTTCTTGCTTCTCCGCCTCTTCTTTGCGGAACAAGAACTGCATGGTCAGACCGATAACGATCGAGAAGACAATCGCTCCCACTGCTCGCGCTATGCCGAATTCAATCCCTAGAATGCGGCCAGTCAGGATGATGGCCAGAATATTGATCGCCGGTCCTGAATAGAGAAAGGCAATGGCAGGCCCCAGACCGGCACCCCGTTTATAGATGCCGGCGAATAGTGGCAGAATAGTGCAAGAGCAAACAGCTAGGATAGCTCCAGAAAGCGCGCCCACGCTGTAGGCCACTGCCTTCTTGGCCTTGCCGCCCAAATATTTGATCACGCTCGCCTGTGAGATGAATACGGCGATCGCTCCGGCAATGAAAAACGCCGGAATCAGACACAGCAGTACGTGCTCGCGGGCATATTCCTGGAGCATAAGAAAGGCTTCCATGATCGCGCTGCGCACCGTAGGGCTGGAGAAAGGAACGAGGTAGGCAAATAGGAAGATTCCGGCAATGATCGCGACGATCCGCAACTCACGCTTCAATTCAGGCCACCTTCTCTCTCGTTAGTTCCCCCAACTGCTCCAGAACCTCCAGCAGTCGGGGATCAGCAAGCTGCCACATCACGCGAACGCCAGCGCGTCGGGATGTAATCAAGCCGGCACGTTCAAGCACGGCAAGGTACCGCGATACAATGGAAGGATCGACGCCAAG
>JAGLYB010000033.1 GCA_023132545.1 Candidatus Bipolaricaulota bacterium | reverse complement strand
AGACCGTTCCTAGCGGATCGTTGGCGCTGGACATCGCGCTGGGTGTCGGTGGAATTCCTAGAGGACGGATTATCGAGGTCTTCGGAATGGAATCCTCAGGGAAGACGACGCTTGCCTTGCATATGATCGCTGAGGTCCAGCGACAAGGGGGAACAGCCGCATTTATCGATGCCGAACATGCGCTGGACCCCACCTACAGTTCCGCGTTGGGCGTCGATCTCGATCACATGCTGATTTCTCAACCCAACTCGGGAGAGCAGGCCCTGGAAATCACCGAACAACTGACGCGTAGCGGAGCCATCGACATCATCGTCATCGACTCAGTGGCTGCACTGGTTCCGATTGCTGAAATCGAAGGGCAGATGGGAGATAAGCAAGTCGGTTTGCAGGCGCGCTTGATGAGCCAAGCGATGCGAAAACTATCCGGCGCCATCGCTCAATCCAAGACGATCGTCGTATTCACCAATCAAATGCGTTCCATGATCAGCACATCGCGCTTTGGTCCGTCGACAACCACAGCAGGCGGATGGGCGCTCAAGTTCTATGCCTCACTTCGTTTGCAGATGTGGCCGTCGGGCCGAATCGAAGAAGGCACTGAGCGTGTGGGAACACACGTCAACGTCCGCGTTGTGAAGAACAAAGTAGCGCCCCCATTCAAAGAGGCGACATTTGATGTCATCTACGGCAGGGGAATCGTGCGTTCGCGCGATCTGATCAACACAGGAGAGGCACTCGGTCTGATCAGCAGGAGCGGCTCGTGGTACTCGTTCGGAGACGAGCGACTGGGCCAAGGCATTGGCAACAGCGCCCAAGCCCTCGAGGATGACACCAAGCTTGCGGATCAGCTGGAAGCGGCCATTCGCGAAAAGGCCGGCTGGACCAAGAAGGGTGAAGAAAAGCAGGAGAGCAGCGACGTCCAAGCAGCCGAAGCAGAAGAAACAACAGAAGAGTGATCCTTGGGCCTATCTGATGTTGTTGCTGCGCTATCGGCCCAGAAGCATTGCTGAAGCGCGGCGACGGATGTCTGAACAGGGCTACGACCCTGCTGCCATTAACGACACGATCGATCAAGCGATCGCGACGGATCAGTTAGATGATGCTGCATTCGCCAAACTCTGGACGAGAGACCGAATGTGGCATCATCCCTTGTCACGGGCAGCCATCGCACAGGAGTTGCGTCAGAAGGGCATTGATCCAGAGCTCATCTCTAGCACCCTGCAGGCTGAGTATCCGGCTGTGCAGGAGATCGAGTTGGCGACGGGATTGGCCGAGATGCGAATACGCAGATATGCAGGTATTACGCCTGAAAAACGCAGAAATCGCCTCGTCTCGTTTCTTGCAAGGCGGGGATTCTCTCGTGGACTCGTCTATCAAGTCGTGAAGGTAGTAGAAAAGGAATTCGATCATGCCGAAGACTGATCAGCGGGTAGGGTTGGGCTTCGACGTGCATCCGTTTCAATCCGATCGTCCGTTGGTTCTCGGCGGCGTCGAGATCCGTAGTCACGATGGTTTGGCCGGTCACTCGGATGCCGATGCGTTGATCCATGCCATCTGTGACGCCTTGCTGGGAGCGGCTGGATTGGATGACATCGGCCATCAATTCCCTGATACCGACGCACAGTACAAGAACATTCGCAGCACCATGCTATTGAAACAGGTTATGGAGCTGTTGCGGAAGAACGGATTCTCCCCTGTCAACATCGACGTTACTGTCATCGCCCAATCCCCGAAACTGTCTCCATACTTCCCGGCCATGAAAGAAACTCTAAGCCCGATTCTTGGAGTGTCAGGCGACCGGATCGGACTGAAGGCCACCACCAATGAGGGGCTTCGATCCTGGGGACATGACGAAGGCATTGCCGCAATGGCAGTCTGTCTTATCGAAACAGCTTAGCGATATCTTGATACGTAATCAGAATCATCAGGCTGATGAGGATCAGAAACCCGATGGCATGAATGATACCTTCCCGCTGTGGCGATATCGGCTTGCCGCGAATCCATTCGTACAACGCAAAAACTGCGCGACTTCCGTCCAAAGCCGGGAATGGTACTAGGTTGATCAAACCGAAGTTTAGGCTCAGGAATGCCAGCAATGTGAAGAAGTACGCTCCACTCACACGGATGCCTTCGCCAAGAATCTTGGCAACGCCTACGGGGCCCTGGAACACTTCGCCGGCATCGACTCGCCCGGCGAACACACTACGAATGACTTCGGCCAAGGCGC